>CAZGCX010000067.1:0-11618 GCA_964524585.1 uncultured Anaerolineaceae bacterium | reverse complement strand
CTCCCTTCGGAGCCACACCAGGTATATCCGGATGTCTTGCGGGGTGACGGCCTCGACAGCCGGGTCTCCAGCGAAGTCGATCCACTGCTTCAGGCGGAATTCGTAATTGACCAGCGTGCCGTCGCTGAGCCCTTCGGCGGCTTTGGCGTAGAGGAAACCGACGAGAGCTTTGGACAGAGATAGGCTTGACGAGCCTGACGAGCTCCGGTTCATGGCGAGACCTCCCGAATGGGCCAGGTCCGTGAACCGAAGATCGCCAGGTCCCCCTTAGGGACTGACCTGGCGATCCGAGGTACGTGCTAGGTAGCGGGGGTCGGATTCGAACCGACGACCTTCAGGTTATGAGCCTGACGAGCTGCCACTGCTCCACCCCGCAGCGATTACGCAGCCCGGGTCTTGCCACCACTCAAGCACCAAAACCCGGACGTGCGCGGCGGGCATTATATCACAACGACCCGAAGCGGCGCTTGAAGGGGGTTGAGACGCCGTGTGTAGGAGTGTGGCGGCCTGGGCCGGGCGCCGTCGAGCTCCAGCTCCGCGAATCAGCCTCCCCAGAGCAGCGCCCACCACACTTCCCACGGCGAGGGCGGTTTGGCGGATTGCTGATCGGCCGTTTGCGATTCGGCTTCGGCGCCGGTCATCGGAACCGGCACCACCAAGCGCTCCCGCTCCTGCACCAGCTTGGCCTGCGAGCGGGCCCATTCGCTAACGTTGGCGTCATCCAAGGCGCCGGCGATCTTCTCCTCCAAATCAGTGTTGGCGGATTGCAGGTCGGCGACCTCCACCGCCAGATTGTCGGCGTCACGCTGCATGCGCCGTGCGTCAGTCATCCGTCGGGTGAGGTCCCCCACGATCAGGATCCCGACCACCAGGCCGACCAATAACCAGAAGCTCGAAATCGAACGTCTTCGCTCAGTCACGGTGACCGGAGAGGCGCGCGAAGGCGCCGGGGAACTGCTGGAGGGCGATCATTGGGGGCGGAAATCATACCGGAGGCGCGGTTCGGTCGCAACAGCGCTGTTACACAAGAGCGTGCAAGGTTTGCGCCAAGCGCGAGCTCAGCATCCGCCGCGATAGAGCCATCGGCGGAAGGTGAAGGAGGCTGCCCGGGCACGGTGATAGGAAGCGTCGGTGGTGGCGGAGCAGAGTGGAGGAATGAAAGAGGCTGTCTCGTCACTCTGAGAGACAGCCCCGATGCCGAAGGTGGGAGTTGAACCCACATGGCCATAAGGCCACTACGCCCTGAACGTAGCGCGTCTGCCAATTCCGCCACTTCGGCGCCCCGGTATTCTACCAAGCCAGTCACAAACTTCAAGCGTCGGACCGGAATCCCCGGCTGAGCGGGGGAAATCAGACTCTGGACGCTTAGGGGGACCGGCGGACCCGCCAATTGGAAGCGAGGGCGGGCTCAGGCCGCCAGGCGTTCGGAGGCTTCGTCGAGCTTCAGGCTGATCACCTCGCTGGCGTTGTCGTTGCCCAGACTGATGCCATACAGCACTTCGGCGGCCTGAATGGTTTGACGGTTGTGCGTGATGACCAGGAACTGGGTCTCTTGACTGAGCTCCCGCAAGATCTCAACGAAGCGCAACACGTTGCTTTCATCCAGCATGGCGTCGACTTCGTCCAATAGGCAGAACGGAGTCGGTGAGAGCTTCAACAGTGCAAATACCAGCGAGACGGCGGTCAAGCTGCGCTCGCCCCCGGAAAGCATCGACAGCCCCTGGGTGCGTTTGCCGGGAAGCCGGATGTCCATCTCGATCCCGATCTGGTCTTCCACCTCGATCAGGTTGAGCTTGGCCGAGCCGCCGTCGAACAGCCGCACGAAGTTCTGCTCGAACGCCTGCTGGACCTGCTCGAAGGTCTGCTCGAACTCACGCGTCATCAGCTCGTCCAGTTCGGTGATGACCTGCTTGAGGCGCAGCTCAGCCTCAGTCAGATCCTCCACCTGGCTGCTGAGGAAGTCGTGGCGAGCCTTGACCTCTTCGAACTCACCGCGGGCGGCCGGATTGCTGGATCCCATATTCCGCAGGTGGCGACGCAGCTGACCGACCTGGTCCTCGAGCCCGGTGGGGAGCTCCGGCTGCGGCTGCAATCGCTCGATCGCCCGCGCTACCGGCTGTTCCATCTCTGAGACCAGGTTGAAATCGTCCTCGATGCGCCGCCGCAGATCGTCACCGCGTTCGGTCAGGCGGGCCAGTTCGATCTGGGCCTGGGTATGCCGCTCCTCGGCCAGCCGCTGCCGATCACGCGATCCCGCCTCGGCGGCCATCAGCTCGGCCCGGTCCAGCTCGGCCTTGGCCAGCCCGCTCTCTGCCGCAGCATAGCTGGTCTGGGCGTGCTGGACCGCCTGCTCCGCGTCGATCAGCGACTGCACACCGCGATGGAGCTCGCCTTGCCGAGCGTGCTGGTCCGACGAATTCTCCGCAAGCTGCTGGATCTGCTTTCCGATCAAGCTCTGCAGCTCCCGCAAGCGATCTTCCAAAGCCTTGGCCTTGTCCTCGGTCGCGCGCACGACTTCCTTCGAAAGTTGGGCGCGCACTTGCGCCTCGGCCTGCTCCTGCTGACTCTGCAACTGATGCCGTTCGCCCTCGATCCGCTCCAATTCCTCGCTGGTCTGCGCCAGCTGATTGCGCATGCTTTCACGGTGGCGCTCGCGGTTGCCATTGACAGTGACCACCACCTGGCCGGCCGGGAAGAAGACTTCCCCCGCCAGAGTCACCACCCGGGCGTCGTGCGGCAGTTGCTCCAACACCCGCCGGGCGGCCTGCCGGTCACGGACGATCACCGACCGGCCCAGGAGCAGCTGGGCGGCGGCTTCATAGCCCGGCGCGGCTTCGACCAGCTCGGACGCCAACCCCAGGCAATCCGGATCGCGCGGCACATCGAGTGCCGGAAGTTCACGAGCCTTGCTCTGCGGGATGAGCGCCAGCCGCTCCAGCCGATCCTGCGGATTGATCCACTCCAGCGCCGCTTCCAGTTCACCGCTGTGGCGGAACACGACCGTGTGCTCAAAGCCATCCAGTACGGCGTGGATGGCGCTCTCGTGGCCATTGCGAATGCGCAGGTTGTCGCCCAATTCCCCCACCACACCCGACAGGGCACCGCTTTCGGCCGCTTCGACCAGCCGATGGGCGAATCCGTCGGTTTCAGTCTCTAGCTTGGCCGCCAGGGCGGCACGCTGCTGCGCCAAGGCCTGGGCCCGATCGCTCAACTCCCGGATCAAGGTCGTGAGCCGGTTGCGTCGCTCTTCCACGTGCTCCAGCATGGTTTCGGCCGGAAGGCTGGGTGCGGGGGCGACGAAGAGCTTCAGCTGCTTGCGCCGGGCCTCGTCCTGCGCCAGCAGCAGGCGGTCGGTCAATTCAATACCTTGCGCGGTCAGCTCGAGCAGCTCGGCGTTGGCTTGCTGCTCCTGCTGCTCCAACCATTGGAGCCGCTCGTTGGCGACCGCCATCTGGCGCTCAGTCTGATTTCGTTGGCTGTGTTGCTGGTCGCGCTCGGCGGCCGCCTGGTGAAGTTCTTGGCGCAGCCGGTCGACTCGCTGGTTGATCTGCTCCAGGGACTGTTCGGTCTGCTGGCTGCCGGAGAGCAACTGGTTCCGTTCGGCGGCAGATTGCTGGGCCTGGGAGCGGGCGGTTCCCAGCGCCTGCTGCAGTTCGTGCCACCGGTACCCGTACCAGATCAGCAGCGCACCCTCCAGCTGCTCACGCACCTGATCCTGGGCGATGGCCCGCTCAGCCTGGCGCTCCAGGCTGCGCAGCCGCGGTCGGATTTCCGCCAGGATGTCCTTCACCCGATCGAGGTTGTCCTGGGTCTTCTCCAGGCGCCGAATTGACTCCTCGCGGCGATTGCGGTGCACCGAGATTCCGGCCGCCTCTTCAATCAGCTTGCTGCGGTCTTCCGGCTTAAGCGAGAGCACCGAGTCGACCAGCCCCTGGCCGATGATGGTATAGGTGCGTTCCGCCAACCCGGCCGCGCCGAGCAGCTCCTGGATATCGCGCAGCCGAACCCGTTGGCCATTGAGCAGATACTCGTTCTGCCCATCGCGGTGGGCGCGGCGGCCGACGCTGACTTCACTGAACTCAATCGGCAGCCAGCCATCCGAGTTGTCGAAGGTAATGGTGGCGGAGGCCATGCCAGCCCGGGCGCGCCCCTGTGATCCGACGAAGATCATGTCGTCGGTCTTGCGTCCGCGCAGGGTCCGATAGGATTGCTCCCCCAGCACCCAGCGGATCGAATCCGCGATGTTCGACTTGCCGCTGCCATTGGGGCCGACCACCGCGGTGACCCGCTCGCCGAACTCGAAACGAGTCTTGCTGGCGAAGCTCTTGTAACCGTGCAGCTCAAGCGATTTGAGTCGCGCGCCACCGGTCACTTGTGAAGCTCCTTAGCGCCTTTGCGAACCAAATCCAGCGCGTGGCTGGCGGCCGCCTGAGCCGCTTCCTGCTTGCTGTGTCCCTGACCTTGCGCCGAGATCCCCTCCCCCAGGCTGACCTCCACCACAAACTCTCGAGCGTGATCCGGTCCCATGGATGCGACAGTGCGGTAACGGGGCGTCTCGCCCAACTCGGCCTGAGCCCAGATCTGCAGCTGGCTGCGAGCGTCCATCAGGCTCAGATCTTGGAACGCGATCTCCACCGCCCGCCGGAAGCGTGGCTCGATGAAATCCGCCACGACCTCCAGGCCGGAATCCAGATACAGGGCTCCAATCAGTGACTCAAATGCGTCGCAAAGCAAGGTCAGTCGGGTGCGGCCTCCGGAGGCTTCCTCCCCACGGCCGAGCATGACCGCCTGGCCCAGGTCAATCTCCATCGCGAATTCGGCAAGCTGTTCGGTTCGGACCAGCGCCGAGCGCAGCCGGGTGAGCTGGCCCTCGTCCATCTCGGGAAACTCCCGGTAGAGCCAGGCCGCCGTAAGGAAATCCAACGCCGCATCGCCCAGGAACTCCAGACGCTCGTTGTCTTCCGTCAGGTCTGGATTCTCGTTGATGAACGAGCTGTGGGTCAGCGCACGCTGCAAGCGCCCAGGATCCTTGAATCGAATCCCAGCTCGCTTGGCGAACTCCTCTGGCTTCAATGTTTCCACTCTCTATTTGCCCAGGCGCGCCCAGCCTGGCCCGGTGCGGGCCGGCCAAGGTTCCTGATACGGCGGGGGATTTTAGCTTGAGAAGGCCTGGAACGCTAGGACCGCGTTGTGACCACCGAATCCGAAGGCGTTGCTGAGTGCAAGCCGTACCGGATGCTGGCGGGCCTCATTCGGAATGTAATCCAGGTCGCATTCCGGATCGGGGGTGTGCAGGTTGATGGTCGGCGGGACGACGCCGTCATGAATGGCCTGAATGCAGAAAATGGCTTCCAGCGCTCCCGTTGCACCCATCATGTGCCCGGTCATGGACTTGGTGGACGAGATCATCACCTGCTTGGCAACCGACCCCAGGGCGGCCTTCACGGCCCGGGTCTCTGAGACGTCATTGAGTTGGGTGCCGGTGCCGTGGGCGCTGATGTAGTCGATCTGATCCGGCGTGGCGTGCGCAAACTCGAGTGCATCGACGATGGCCTTTGCCCCTCCGGCCCCATCTTCGGCGGGGGCGGTGATGTGGTAGGCATCGGCGGTGGCGCCGTAGCCGACGAGCTCGGCCAGGATCTCGGCGCCGCGAGCCCGGGCATGCTCCAGGCTCTCCAGCACCAGCACCGCCGCGCCTTCCCCCATCACCAGCCCATCACGCTCCCGATCGAACGGGCTCGGGGTTGGCTGTTCGCCACCGTCCTTTTGCGACATGGCGCCCAGCCGATCGAAGCCGCTGACCGCGATCTTGGTGATGGTGGCATCCGAGCCTCCGGTGACGGCCGCTTCGACCACGCCGGCCCGAATCAAGTGCCAGGCCTGACCGATCCCGTCTGCGCCGGAGGCGCAAGCGGAGGTGACCGAGAACGATGGGCCCCTGATGGCGTGGTCGATCGCCACCATTCCACTCGCACCGTTGGGCATGAACATGGTAATCAGGAAGGGGCTGACCCGGCGCGGACCTTTTTGTTCCATCTCGATCACGCCACCCTCGACCGCTCCCACCCCACCGATGGCGCTGGAGATGGTCACCGCCGTCCTGGCGGCATTCTCCGGCGTGATTTCCAGACCGGCGTGCTCCAAAGCCTCATTGGCGGCGACCGTTGCCAATTGCTCGAACCGATCACGCCGGCGGGACTCCTTGGCGTCCATGTACTGCTCTGGATCGAATCGCTTGACCTCGCAGGCGATCTTGACCCGGAGATCTGAAGCGTCAAACAACGTGATCGGACCCACTCCCGACACCCCTTCGATCGCGTTGCGCCACGACTCGGCCACCGAGTGGCCGATCGGATTGATGGTGCCCATTCCCGTCACCACAACTCGCTGCATCTCAGTTCAATCTCCCTTGCATTCCCTTGGCGTTTTGCAAAATCGGTTACTTCGGAGTGGCGAGCGGCCGATCAGCTGAAAACCGCGATTGTGCCGAGCTCGCCCCAGCCTGCAGTTCCTGGTGCAGTTCATGGCCCGCCTTGAACCCCGAGCCGGTCAGCACCACGACAACCGGATCCGGCAACTGGTCGAACTGATCGAGCAGCGCTGGCCAGACCACCGCGGAAGTCGGTTCCACCAGAAAACCTCGGCGCGCCAACTCAACCATGCCCGGCCCGATCTGCGGTTCGTCAACCGCCACGAACCCGCCTTCCGACTCCTCGACCGCCGCCAGCACCGCGTCCCCACGGAGCGGACGAAGGATGCGGATCCCTTCCGCTACCGTCTCACCCTCGCGTACCCAGTCCAGTCCGGCCGCCCCGCGAACGTGCACGGCCCACAGTGGTGCACAGGCTTGTGCTTGCACGCCGATCAGCCGCGGCAGCTGGTCGATCGCTCCCGCCGCGTACAGCGCCTTGAAGCCCAGCCAGGCGCCAAGCAGCAGCGTACCCTGACCGACCGGCATCATCACCGCGCCGGGCGCACGACCCAGCACCTCTACCAGCTCGAATGCCAGGCTGGCCATCCCGGCCAGGCCATGGGGCAAATAGACATGGCTGGCATAGACCGCGCCGGCTTCTGCCTCACGCAACACCGCCGCGCTGGTTTCGGTTCGAGGGCCCAATATCCGGACCAACTCCGCACCGTGGGCCGCGATCTGAGCCCGCTTCACTCCCGAGGCGTAGTCGGGCACGAAGATCCGTGCCCGGATACCGGCCCGGGCGGCATATGCTGCAAACGACGCTCCGGCGTTCCCAGATGAGTCATCCACGGCCTGGTCCGCGCCAGCCGCAGCCAGCGCGGAGACCAGCACCGCAGTCCCGCGGTCTTTGACTGAACCGGTTGGGTTGAGCTGCTCGCACTTCAACCAGAAACTTCGACCGCCAAGCTTATCTTCGATCAGCGGGGTCCCACCTTCTCCCAGACTGATCAGCGGCGCTCCTGCCGGCAGGGGAAAGCTGGCCTGATAGCGGCCCAGTCCCTCGTGATCGGCCGGTTGGTATCGGAGGGGTTCAGCCAGATCGAAATGCGAGTGACAGTGCGGACAGCGGTAGGGGAGCCCCTGCATCGGGTAATCGCGGCCGCAATTGCTGCAGCGAAAGGGCCACTTCCAGCCCGGCGGGAGGCTCAATCTGGCGGACCTCCGAGTGTCAAGCATTGGGTATGGCTCGGCTCCAGCCGCCGCGCCCTGGTTGCACCGCCGGCGCAATTCACAGCAGTGGCTGCAGGCTGCTCAACGGCTTCGGTCATCCGAGGTCGGCTGGTACTCACCTTCCACCCACAGCTCGCCCGCCGGACCGATCTCCTTCTTCCAGATCGGAACGATCTGCTTCAGACGATCGATCCCGTAGCGGGCCGCCTCGAACACTCCGCTGTCACGGTGAGCGCCGCTGCAGGCGATCAGGACCGTCGGCGTCCCGACTTCCAGCAGGCCGATGCGTTGCACGATGGCGATGCCCTGTACATCGGGCCAGCGCTGCCGAATCTCCTCCGCCACCTGTTCGAGCTTGGCGACTGCCATCGCTTCATAGGCCTGATATTCCAGGTGTGCGGTCTCCTGCCCCGCGGTTCGCCCGCGCACCACGCCGGTGAAGATGCCAACTGCCCCGACTGTCGGTTCCGTAATCTCGGCCACCAGTTGGTTCAGGTCAAGCTGCTGTTCGGTCACCCGCAGCACAGTGCGGGGCGCGCCGCCGCTGACCGGAGGAAACACGCCGATTTCATCCCCATCGTTGAGCCGCTCGTCTGGGAAGGCGAATTCGCGGTTGATCGAGAACAGGGCGCTGTCCAGCGCCAGTGACAGGCGGGCGCCGCGCTGCCCGAGAGTGGATTTCAGGTCGCCGACGGTCGAGGGTTCTGGCAACTCCAGGTCTTCGCGTCTGGCACCGACCAGCTCCCGCAAGCTTGCAAAGTACAGCACTGTGACTTGCATGGGATCAGTCTGCCAGGTAGTCGCCCGAGCGGCCGCCGCGCTTCTCAACCAGCCGGATTTCTCCGATTTGCGCCCCACGTTCGACCCCTTTGATCATGTCGTACACAGTGAGCGCCGCGACCGAAACAGCGGTCAGCGCTTCCATGTCGACCCCAGTTCGGGCGGTGGTGCGGGCAGTCGCCTCGATCATGACACCGGGCAACTCGTCGGAGAATTCGAGCTTGACCTCGACGTGCGAGAGTGGAATCGGATGGCATAGGGGAATCAAGTCGGAGGTGCGCTTGGCCGCCATCACTCCGGCCAATTCGGCGACCGCCCTCAGATCACCCTTCTTCAGGTCCCCAGCGCGGGCCGCAGCCAGGGTCTCGGCTGACATGTGCACGGCGCCTCGGGCGACCGCCACTCGCTCGGTTTCCGGCTTCTCGCCCACATTGACCATGCGGGCGCGTCCTTCCGAATCCAAATGACTGATTTTGTTAACCGACATGACGAAATTATACCGAATGCCCCTTTGGCACGTCCGGCGGCCTGCGCCTTGACTCCCCTTTGCCCCACGATATAATGGGCCAGCCTGCCTAATGGCAGGCGCTGTTCTGCCTGGAGAAAAGAGGAACGAGATGCCGCCGCTCCCAAAACGCAAGATTTCCAAAGGGAGGCGTGATCGCCGGCGTGCGCACGACGCGCTGCAAGCGAGACACCTGATCAACTGCACCAACTGCGGAGAAAAACATCTGCCGCACCACGTCTGCCCGAATTGCGGGCACTACGGCGGACGGGAGGTCGTGGAGATCGAAAGCGCCTAAATGGCCCGATCTTCGCAGTCGACCGCCTTTCTGTTCCCAGGACAGGGATCGCAAGAGATCGGGATGGGAAGGGAGCTGGCCGAACAGTTCCCGACAGCGGCCAGAGTATTCCAAGAAGCCGACGAGATCGTCGGCTTTCCGATTTCTAGGCTATGTTGGGACGGCCCAGCCGAGAGGCTGGACGACACGGTCAACACGCAGCCGGCCTTGTTGGTGCACTCGGTGGCGGTGCTCCGTGTGCTAGCCGAAGAGTTCCCGGATCTGCAGCCAGCGGTCACCGCCGGCCACAGCCTGGGGGAATACAGCGCCCTGGTCTGTGCTGGTGCGATTCAGTATCCGGATGCATTGCGCCTGGTCAGGGCGCGGGGAGAGGCAATGCAATATGCTGGCAGCCGGGGGCCGGGCGGGATGGCGGCCGTGCTAGGACTCGAACCGGAGGTCGTCTCCAAGGTTTGTCAGCAGGCCGCCCAGGCCAGCGGAGCTGTGATTCAACTCGCCAACGATAACTGCCCCGGCCAGGCGGTGATTTCGGGATCGCCGGAAGGGCTGGAGGCCGCTACCGAGCTGCTCAAGGCCGCTGGGGCTCGGCGAGTGATCCCGCTGGCGGTGAGCATCGCGGCGCACTCCGATCTGATGGCGCCGGCCCAAGAACGGCTGAATCAGGCCATACAATCGACGAAGATCCGTCGGCCTCAATTCCCCGTCTACGGGAACGTGAATGCTTTGCCGCTGGAGACCGTTGACGACATACGTGCCGAGCTCACCGCGCAGCTGATGTCGCAGGTCCGATGGACTGACACCATCCGGGCAATGATCCAGCGCGGCGTCATCAATTTCATTGAGCTCGGGCCCAAGGATGTTCTGAGCAAATTGGCCAATCGAATCGGCACTGACCTATCCACCAGTGCGGTAGGCTCTCCCGCGGGCATTTCTCAGCTGGCCAGCTGACCCGAACCCCCCATGCGCAAGCTGATTGTGCTGCTGCTGTTGACGCTGGGCGTGCTGTTTCTCCTCTCACGCTCAGCCGAATTGGAGCGGGTCTTGGGCACGCTCGGCCGGGGCGACGCCCGTTGGCTGGCGCTGGCGGTGCTGGTGCACCTGGCCTACATGTTCAACATCGCCGCCTCGTTTCGGGCGATCTACCGGCAGCTCGGTATGGAAGAGGGTATCGTGCACATGGCGCTGGTCGCGGCCGCCGCCCAGTTTGTCAGCGTATTAGCGCCCAGTGGCGGGATGGGCGGCGCGGCGGTGCTGCTGGCGGATGCCAAGAAGCGGGGCCTTCCGGTTGGACGAGTCACGACCGGAGCAGCGCTGTTCCTGTTTCTTGAGCAGGCCAGCTTGCTGGCGGTGGTGGCGCTGGGACTGGTGATCTTGTTCCAGTTCGGGAAGCTGGGTGCAACCGAGGTGCTGGCGGCCTTCATTCTGGCCGGAATCGCACTGTTCATTGGCGTGCTGCTGCTGCTCGGCTTGCGGTCTCCGGAGCTGCTGCGCCGGGCGTTGAGCTGGACCGGTGGGTTGGCGAACCGGCTGCTGCGGCCGTTCCTGCGCCGGGAGGCCTTCGACCTGTCCGGCGCCCGCGCTGTCTCCCGCGACGTGAACGAAGGCCTGCAGGCGATCCGCCGTTCGCCGCGTGGACTGATCCTTCCAGCCGCGCTGGCCTTCAGCAGCAAGGCACTGCTGATCACCATCTTGACGCTGGTGTTCATCGCCTTTCACCAGCCCTTTACCCCGGGAATGTTGATCGCCGGCTTCAGCATCGGCTACCTGTTCTTCATCGTCTCACCCACCCCTTCCGGCATCGGCTTCGTGGAAGGCGCAATGACGCTGGTGCTGACTTCGTTGGGGGTGTCGTTCGCGGTTGCGGCGGTGATTGCAGTGGCCTTTCGTGGCGTGACCTTCTGGCTGACGATCACCTACGGGATGATCGCCATGCGCTGGATCGGCTTGAAACCGAGCCAGGCAACCTGATCGCCGGGTGTGTATAATGCGCGCCGATGGTGCTTGAGGCGCTGGAGCAGGCGATCGATCAGGTCGGCTCGCAGCTCAGCCAAAAGGGGTTGGAGCTGCAGCTGGAGGTCGCCGATCGACTGCCGCCGGTTGGCCTGGACGTTGATTCGCTGCGTCGGATTTCCGTCATTCTGATCGAGAACGCAATACAGGCTTCTCCAAGTGGGACCCGGGTGCGGGTGGTCGCAGGCCGCCGCGACCCACAGTGGGTGGAGCTCAGCGTGAGCGATTCCGGAGACGGGATTCCGCCTGAGGAACTCGGCCGAACTTTTCAACCAGAATTGCTCAGCGGAGGTGAGCTGGCACAGGTGAGGCAGCTGGCAGAAGCGGCTGGCGGCAGGATGTGGATTGAGAGCGAACTCGGCGCAGGAAGCACAATTACG
>CAZGCX010000066.1:0-11702 GCA_964524585.1 uncultured Anaerolineaceae bacterium | reverse complement strand
GGGTTATAAGGACTCATACACCTGCCGAGTCCAGTTCCGCTGGGTAAACGAAAGGTGAACGGGATTGCGGCTGGCCGCTAGCCTTCCCTCCCGGGGGGAATTCCCGATCGCTCAATCTCGCGGGGACTTCGCCATCGCTCAATCTCGCGGGGACTTCTCGTTCGCTCGATCCCGCCGGGGCTTCGCTATCGCTCGGCCAGCAGCGCCTGGATGGCGGCTTCGGTCTCCGGGTAAGCGCCCTCGCCGATGTGGGTGTAGCGGATGTGTCCGTTCTTGTCGATCAGATACAGCGTCGGCCAGTAGCGGTTGCGGTAGGCAGACCAGGTGGCCCGGTCGTTGTCTTGCGCCACCGGATACGGCACCTCCAGCCGGACCAGGGCCTCCTTCAGGTTGCCCAGGTCGGCTTCGTAGTCGAATTCTGGATAGTGGTTGCCAATCACCACCAGCCCTTGGTCGGCGTAGCTTTCGTGCCAGCTGCGCAGGTAGGGGATCACCCGCTGGCAGTTGATACAGCCGAAGGTCCACATGTCCAGCAGCACCACGCTCCCCCGCAGGTCGGCCAGCCGCAGCGGTCCTTCGGTGTTTAGCCAGACCTGGTTGGTCAGTTCCGGCGCCGGACCCAGATCCGGCAAGTCCGGCGTCACCACTTCCGATTCCGTGCTCGCCGCAGTCAGCGGCTCGCCCTCACTCATGTCCATTGTGGTCTCCTTGACCGATCCGGCGCAGGCGGCCAGCAACCAGGCGGCTGCCGCCCACCAAACCAGGGCGCTCCGGCTCGTATCGACCCGCTGGCCCCGGCCACCCCCCACCGCAGGCCGCGGCCTCACTCCGTGGCTGGCCCGGTTCACTCTGTCCGCGCCATCCCGGCCGCGCCGTCTGGGGCGTGCTCGCCCGGATTCGGCAGCGTGAAGGTGATCCGGGTGCCGCGTTGGGCTTCGCTCTCGGCCCAGATCGTTCCGCCGTGGGCTTCAACCAACTGCTTGGCGATCGCCAGCCCCAGCCCGACTCCCGGCTCGGTCCGGCTTCGCTCGCCGCGGTAGAAGCGGTCGAAGATGTGCGGCAGCTGATCGGCCGGGATCCCTTCCCCGTTGTCTTGAACCGAGACCTGCACCGTTCCATTGCTCTCGTTCAGCTCGACCTGTACTTCGCCCCCGCTTTGAGTGTGCCGGATAGCATTGTCCAGCAAATTGCCCAGCACCCGGGCGATCGAATCTTCCGCCATCCACACTGCCCCGGCCGAACCGTCTGCGGCCAACGGGCCGATGGTAGTCAATCGCACTCCCTTTTCCTGCGCGCTGTAGGCGGCCCCCTCCACCGCGCTGTTCACCACCTCCGCCAGTGAGCTGCTCGACATCTCCAGTGGCACCTCCGCGCTGTCCAGCCGTGCCAGTTCCACCAGGTCGTCGCTCAGCCGGGTGAGTTGGCCGATCACCTTCAGACTGCGGCGGATGTACTCGTCCGGCTCCTGAGCCACGCCGTCGGCGATCGCGTCCAGCATCGCCCGCAACGAGGTCAACGGGGTGCGTAGATCGTGGGAGGCGCCGGCGATGAAATCGATGCGTGCTTGCTCCAGGCGGCTCGACTCCGCTTCCGCTCGCTGCAGCCGTTCCGCCATCTGGTTGAAGGCCTTGCCGAGCTGCGCCACCTCATCCTGACCGGAGATCTGGACCCGGGTCGAAAAATCGCCTTCGCTGAGCCGACGGGCGCCCTGATCCAATGCCCGCAGCCGGCCGGAGATCGAGTTGGACAGGAAATAGCCAAAGGAAACCGCCACGCTGCTGGCAAACAGCAGCAACAGGCCGGCCAGCGTCAGGTCGTGTTGGTTAATGAACATCAATCGCGCGGCCAGGAATACGATCAGCAGTCCAACCAGGGTCGCCAGCAGGTGGCCGATGGTCATCGACTGGGTCAGGCTGGAGGCCCGCATCCACCAGCCGCTGCGGTGCGAGAGGAAGCCCAGCAGCGCGGCCGAGAGGCCGGTGGCGCCGAAGACCAGCGCCAGATCGATCACGTCCTGCACCGGCGGCCGCATCACCAGCACCGCCAGCCCCAGGCAGATCACCAGCGCCAGGCTGATGCTGGCCAGAAACACCCGCCGTCCTCCCGGCCGGGATCGCACCCCGCGGGCCGGGCCGCTCAGCGCCCGCCCCACTTCCGCTTCACCCCGCTCAGGCTTCAAAGCGATATCCCACCCCCCACACCGTAATCAGATGCTGCGGCTTGGATGGAACGGGTTCGACCTTCTTTCGCAGGTGCCGCATGTGCACGGTCACAGTCGACGGATCGCCGGAGAAATCCGGCCCCCACACGTTATCCAGCAGGCTCTCGCGCGAGAACACCTGCCCGGGGTGGCTGGCCATGAACCACAACAGGTCGAACTCCCTGGCAGTGAATCTCATTTCCTGGTCCCCGCGCAACACGCGGCGCGAGTTCCAATCCATCGTCATCTCGCCAAAGGCCAGTTCGGTGGCCTCCCGTCCTCCGCTGGCCCGCCGCAGCACGGCATGGATGCGGGAGATCAGCTCGCGTGGACTGAACGGCTTGGAGAGGTAGTCGTCGGCCCCCCAGTCCAGCCCGCGAATGCGGTCGCTGGTCTCGCCCTTGGCGGTCAGAATGATGATCGGGATCTGCGACCGCTGCTGGAACTGGCGGGTCAGCGTCAGCCCATCGATGCCCGGCAGCATCAGGTCCATCACAATCAGATCCGGGGTCTGCTGTTCCACCGCGTCCACCGCCTCGTAGCCGTCGGCCGCCTCGCGTACCTCGAACCCTTCTCGCTCCAGGTAGCGGCGCACCACTTCCCGGATGGTGTTCTCGTCTTCCACTACCAGAATATCGGTCATCGGCACACTTCGATCGTCTGCCATCCAGGTCGCTGGCTCATTGGCTTGTACGGCTCACGGTCATCAGTTTCAACTCAATAGCTTAAGCTTTTCTTACTCCGCCCGCTTAAGCAAAACACAATCCTCTCACAAGACTTCTCTTAGTTTGGGTTCCTAGACTCCCTGAGGTGAGCGGCCGATCCCCATGAAGCGCGTGGTCCAAGCACTATCCAAGACGGATGAGGGAGCCTTCGTCGTCGACGAGCGGTTTCGGATCACCTTCTGGAACGCTGGAGCGCAGACGATCCTGGGCCTTCCTGCGGCGCAGGTCACCGGACGCCCATGCTACGAAGTACTGGCCGGGCGCGATCCTCGCGGGCGTCGACTGTGCCAGCGTTACTGTCAGATCGCGGTAAGCGCGGCACACGGCGAGCACCTGCCAAACTTGGATGTGTTTGCCCCTAACGACAACGGTGCCGGCCGCTGGATCAACCTGACCTCGCTGGCGTTGCCGACCGAGGGCCGGGGCTCAGGTCACGTGATCGTTCACATCTTCCGCGATGCCACCCGGAGAGTGGACCAAGAGCGGTTCGTCGAAAAGGTCTTGGCGGCGGCCCGGGCACTGCAAAACGGGGCCGAGCCTCCTGGCCCCTCAATCGCTCCAGCCAGGCCCCCTGCCGTTCCCGGGCGTCCGGAGCTCACCCGACGCGAACGGCAAGTGTTGCTGCTGCTGGCTCAGGGTTTGGGGACGGAAGCGGTTACAAAGCTGCTGAGCATCAGCCAGGCCACGGCTCGCAATCACATCCAACACGTTCTCGAGAAACTGGGAGTGCACACCCGGCTGGAAGCGGTGGCTGCCGCCTATCGACTGGGGCTGGTGGAGGTCGCCGGCTGGCAAAATAGTGCAGCCGTGCCAGAGAAATAGGTCCGCTGCTTCTGGCCCCTGAGCGATGCGCTCGCGTACGCTCCTTGTGCAAGTCGCAGTCCGTCCAAACCCGCTCAATCACACAAGGAGATGCCGTAATGAGAAACAAGACGCTTGCGCTGACCGTCGTGATGCTGTTGCTGCTAGCCCTGGCAGTCCCGGCCTTCGCGGCCGGCCCCAACTTCGGCGAAGCAATCTACGCCGATGGGCAGGCCTGGGGCACCAAGGGCACGGCCGATCTTCCGGCGCCAAATGCCCACAACCGGCAGTCGTTCGACGGGCTATACAAGATCACCAATGGCGTTGAAGGACAACTGGCGGTGGCCGAAGCGGCGCCGGGCAATCCAGCTTACAACGGCGGCCGCTGGATCGAGTACATGGGGTCCTTCACCGGAACTCCGGTGCTGGTCACCTCTTTCGGGCAGCTGCAGGACCTCATCGACGCGGGCGAGATCTCGTTCACAGAAACTGGCAATTACTTCCAGTGCCCGCTGCTGCCGGTGAAGGGATGATCATTAGCTAGATCGACGGCTTCACCAGCGACCGGCGGGCCACCGGCTCCGCAACCACCCAACCCAGAGGTAACACAGTGCGCCCCGAGAGCCACTCGAGGCGCACTGCCTTTCCATTTGAGTCCGGTCCACGACCGTCGGTCCGATCCACGGCCGTTGGCCCGGTCGGAATCGAGTCAGGCGGCCGGAGCGCCGCGCCGGGCCAGGTAATCCTCCACCAGCAGGATCTGATCGCCGGCGCGCTGGATGGTCTGCAGCAGCTCGGTCATGGTGTTGACCTCTTCCAACTGCTCGGTCGCGAACCAGCTCAGGAATTCCAGCGCCGCGAAGTCGTTGTCGGCGGCGGCCTGCTTGTTCAGCTCGGTGATCTGGTCGGTGACCTTCTCTTCCCACTCGATCGAGGTCTTGGCGGCCTGCTCGGGCGTGATCACCGCCTGCGACGGCTGGGAAACGGCCGGCACCATCACCTTCCCGCCTGCATCCAGAATGTAATGCACGAACTTCATGCCGTGCATTCGTTCCTCGTCTGCCTGGCTGAAGAAGAACGCCGCCAGCTGGGGCAGATTCTCGCGGTGAAAATGCGCCGCCACTTGCAAGTACTGGTTGGCGGCGCTGAATTCGCTGCCGATCTGCGTGTTCATTGCTGCGTTGAGTGCTTCACTGATCAACATCATTCTGCCTTTCACACGTTAAGTCGTATGGGCTGCCGGCATTGCGCAGCCCGATCAATCATACCGTAGCGGCTGGTCCCGTGTGCGCCGAGGCCGGAGCGTCACCGCCCGCGGGCCACCTGGCTGGAGCACCCCATCTACGGACTCGCGCCGACGAAATCCAGTGCGTACTGCGCGTCGAGGTAGTTCGGGTTGTACTGAAGCGCCTCGCGAAAGTCCCCGATGGCGGCGTTGAGGTCGCCCAGCCGGTAGCTGGCCCAGCCGCGCCACAGCAGCCCCTCTTCGGACTTGTAGGTGCGGAACAGCGTGGCATCCGCCAGGTCGTACACATCCTGGAAGCGGTTCTGGTTGAAGTACGCGATGTACGGGCCGAACTGGTAGCGGGTAAAACGCCAGGGCAGTCCGATCGAGAGCGCGTTGTCGAAGGCCTGTGAGGCCTCGCCGTAGCGCTCAAAGTACACCAGGTTGGTGCCCAGATTGAACCAGGCGTAGGGGTCCTGCTGATTGGCTTCCACCTCGGCTTGCGCCGCCCCCAGCGCCGCCTGGCGATTGTGGTTGGTGTCCAGATCTGCGCCCAGGATCGACTGGACCTCACTCTCCTCAGACGGCAGGTACACGTAGAAATACACCCGGTTGAACTGACGCCAGCCGTCATCCAGCTCGGCGTAGGTGATGCGCCGGTCCGGCCCGCCGGTGGTCGGATTGGTGTCCTGCACCGTGAATTCGCTGGCCGCGTCGTCGTAGCCGGTCAGCAGCAGGTAGTGGCCGGCCCAGCCGCCCCCGCCGTCGTTCTCAGGCAGGATGAAACCCTTTTCGATTGCTACCGGGAAGCCGGCCGCCAGGAAATGCTTGAGCTGCTCCAGCGTACCGCCCACCCGGAAGTCGGCGTTCAGCCAACCGGCGCGGGTGCGCACGTAGTAGACCAACTCCTCGACATTGACGTTTTTGTCGCCCCGGTCCGGCTTGAGCAGGTCCGAGATGGTGTATTGGTCGCCCTCCCAGCGATACATGCGCAGCATCAGTGCCATGGTGGCCGGGCCGCAGTTGTTCCAGTCCTGCTTCTCCCAGGCCGGCGCCACCAGTTGGGCCGAGCTGGGGATCGGGGTCGCGGTTGGGGCGGGTGTAAATTGGGGCTCGGAGGTGGCGCTGGGGACTTCGGTCGGGACGCCGCCAGCCAACGCCAGCGGCCGCAGCGAGCCGCCCGACACGCTGACCGGCGTCGGCAGTGTATCGCCCGGCCGCAGCCAGCCGCGCACGATGCCGGAAAAGGCGTCCAACCGCCACTCGAGCCTGAATTTCACCGGTGGGACCTGGTAGAGCAGCCAGAGCAGGGCAGCGGAGGCCAGCACGCCCAGGCCAAACCACTGGAGTCTGGGTTTAGTCACGAGCCCAGCATTATAACAATCCGACCTTTGCGGCCGGTGGGCACGGGTGAAACTCGCCGGTGCCTGGCGCAAGGGCACCACCCGATCTGCCCGCTTGCCGCTGCACCGCATGGCGCGTAATGTTCTATTAAGCGATCCGCGCTAGGATTCGGGTATGTCAATGGACATGCCTGAAGGAGGCCGCATGAAACGCACTTCGGTGCTGGCTTCGATCCTGTTCGGGGCGCTGACCGCGCTGCCGGTGATGGCCCTGAGCTACCTGGGCCAGACGGCCGGCCTGCCATTCGCCCCCTTTGACTTCTTCGACTGGTTGGCCCGCACCCTGCCCGGCGACATCATCACCGCCGGCATCGATGCCATGGTCGACACCATCCGGGCCATCAACATCGGCCCGACCTCGGAGGTCGCCAAGCCGGTCGAACAGCTCACTGCCTTGATGACCTTCACTGCAATCGGGGCCGGTTTTGGGCTGGTGCTGGGTTTGATCAACCGCCGCAGCCCAATGCGCCTCACCGCCACCGGGATACGCGGCGGGCTGCTGCTCTTCGCCGGGCTGTGGCTGATTTCGGCCAGCCTGGGCGTGGCCGACGCACCGCTGTTGCTCTCCGGCCTGTGGCTTGCGGTATTGATGGGTGGCTGGGGATGGGGCCTGGCCTGGGTGATCAAGCGCGCCGGCCCGGCCTTCGCCGCCGCACCCCCCAGCGAACCCGCCTCCGCGCCGATGGAAACCGACACCGAGGCTGCCCCCATGCAGAGCTCGCCCGCGATGGGACGCCGCGAATTTGTGCGCATCACCGGTGGCAGCATCGCGGCGCTGACGGTCGGCTCCTACGGCTTGGCCCGGCTGCTGGAGGCCGGCGGAAGCAGCACGCCGGTGGTGGTCGAACCGATCGAGGTCACCGGCATGGTCGACTCGCCGCCCGACGCCGAGTTGGCGGCCCGAATTGCCCCCGCGCCCGGCACCCGCAGCGAGAAGACCTCCAACGCCGACTTCTACCGAATCGACATTAACACCCGTAAGCCGAGCGTGGACTCTGCCACCTGGCGGCTGCAGCTTGACGGGTTGGTGAAGAGTCCGCTCAACCTGTCGCTGGATGAACTGATGGCGATGCCCTCCATCAGCTACTACCACACGCTGTCCTGCATCTCGAACCGGATTGGCGGTGACCTGATCGGCACCACCCTGTGGACCGGGGTGCCGATCAGCTACGTGCTCGGCATGGCCGAGCTGCGCGATACTGCGCAAGAGCTGTTCATCGAGTCATTCGACGGGTTCTACGAGAGCGTGCCGATGCGCGACCTGATGAACGACCGCACCATTCTGGCCTACGCCATGGACGGCATGCCGCTGCCGCAGGAACACGGCTACCCGCTGCGGATCATCATCCCCGGACACTACGGCATGAAGCAACCGAAGTGGATCGAGCACATGGAAGTGCTCGACCACGAGGGCCGCGGCTACTGGGTCGAACGTGGTTGGAGCGCCGAAGCTTTCGTGCGTACAACCTCGGTCATCGACTCAGTTTCCGGCGACGCCTACGACGAAGCCAGCGGCACGATCCCGATCGGCGGCATCGGATGGGCCGGCACGAACGGCATCAGCAAAGTCGAAGTGCAGGTAGACGATGGTCCGTGGGCCGCGGCCCAGCTGCGGGCCCCGGCGCTCAGCCCGAACACCTGGGTTCAGTGGCGTTACGACTGGCCGCGCGTGAGCGGGCGGCACGACTTCCGGGTGCGGGCCTACGACCTCTCCGGCACGCTCCAGATCACCAGCCCGGAGGGAGTGCGTCCGGATGGCGCCACCGGTATTCACGAGCTCACCAAGAGCGTCTGATCCGAAGTTGCGTCAGTCAGAGAAACGAAAGCCCCCCGCAATCGGGGGGCTTTTTCTTGTTGGATGCGATTGGGCCTACCGGATCCAGACCACGACCTGCCACAGCAGCGTCTTGTCGTAGAACACCTGGTGCAACCCGGCCGCTTCCAGGATCGAGCGCACCTCGCGATCAGGGTGGATGAAGGTGCGGAATGGGTTCCGCGTCAGGAACCACACCAAGTTGGCCGCCCAGGCCGCCAGCCGGATGTGCAGGCTGGTGCGCGGGTAGACCAACCCGATCAACCGGTTGGCGTGCTGCGCGGCGGCGCCGAGCAGGCCCGGCAAGTCGTGATAGCAGCAGATCACCCGATCGAGCGTGACCAGATCGTGCGCCGGGATCTCAGTGGCCAGCTCGACGAAGTTGCCGTGCTTCACTGTGACCCGGTCGGCCAGCTCGAGCCGTTTGGCTTCATTTTCTGCCGTGCGGACGAAGGCGGTGGAGGCTTCCACCGCGGTCGCCGAGCCGGCGCCGGATTGCAGCAGTTCGTGCTGGATGGCGCCCACCCCGCCGCCGATGTCGAGCAGTGTCAGCCCATCCACCGCGTGCTCCCGCACGGCGTCGATCAGCATCTGGGTGGTGACGCTGGGGCCTTCCTCATGGTAGTCCTGCAGCATGCTGGCGGCCTGGTCGGCCGAGAACTCACGCTCGATCCCCTCGCACTGGCAGCAGTCCACGGAATCGATTATAGACGGTAGCGCCGTACCAGGTCAGCCAAAAAGCGAAACATGCTAGACTGTGCGCGTTGTGGAGCTGGAAAGCGCCCTGCTGATCATCGCTCCCAAACCGGTGCAGGCCTTCGCCTACCCGCTGCGGGAGGAGTACGATCCGGTTTCGTTCGCGAAAGTCCCGGCGCACTTTACCTTCTTCTTCCCCTTCCTGCCGGCCGACGAGGCGGAAGCCGCCGCCGAGGTGCTGCGGCCGATCTGCGCCAAGCACAAGGCGTTCGAGGTCACGCTCGACCACTACGGCACCTTCGTAGACGCCATTTTTCTCGAGCCGTCCGAGCCGCAGCCGATGATCGACCTGTACCGGGCCGTGTCGGAAGCCTACCCGCAGTTTTCCCGACCGGACTTCCATCCGCACCTGACGTTGGCTCGCACCACCGAGCACGACCAGGTGCCGCTGCCAGATCCCCCTTCCTTCACTTTCACCGTGGACAAGCTCCAGATCTACGTCGGTTCGCCGGACGATGACACCGCGCCCTATATTCCTCGGGTCAGTGTTTCTCTGGGCTGAGCTGAGCCGCCCGCAGCCCGAGCTTCCAGCCAGCCATGGACGCACCCTTCGAATTCCTCAAGGCCTACCTGATCCCCGGCTCGCTGACCTTCCTGCTGCTGGGACTGTTCGTCGGCGTGATCTTGATGTACGCCAGCAAGTCCACCCGCCGCTGGGGGAGCGGTCTGCTCGGCTTCCTGGCGGCGGCTTACCTGATCTTGAGCATCCCGGCGGTTGCGCACAGCTACGAGCTGCTGTTGGAAGACGACTCGCGGCCGATCCAGTCGGCGGCCGAGGCACGGGGGGCACAGGCGATCGTGGTGTTGGGCGGCGGCAGCGTGACCTATCGGGCACCGGGTGGTGAGATCAACGAGTTGAGCGACGCCAGCGCGCTGCGGGTGCTGGAGGGCGCACGGCTGTACCACTTGCTGGGCGATCTGCCGGTGATCGTCTCCGGCGGCTCGACTGAGTTGTTAGGCGTGCCGACGCCCGAGAGCGTGCCGCTGATGCAGGAGATGGTCGACGCCGGGGTGCCGGCCGATGCCATCGTGCTCGAGTCGCGTGCCGGAAGCACACAGGAGCAGGCGATCCAGATCCGGCGCTTGCTGGAAGTCCGCGGCATCAGTCAGTTCGTGCTGGTCACCTCGCCCATCCACATGCGGCGTGCGCTGGGCGCCTTCCGGGCGCAGGGCCTGAACCCAATCCCCTCTCCTTCCAGCCAGCATGGGTCGGGCAGCATTGTCGACCGGCACGGGATCTTCCCCCATCCGGAGGCGCTGAACGCCAGCCAGGCCGCGCTGCGCGAGGCGCTGGCCCTGGGTTACTACTGGACCCAGGGCTGGGTCGAGCTCGGCAAGCCGGAGCTCACGATCTCGCTTCCATCCAATCCGTAGCAGCCCCGTCCCGAACACCGATTTCCGATCTGCTCTCAGCAGCGGCGAAGATCTCTCACTTCCTGACCTCACGGTCTCCAGACGGTCTCCCCATTCGGCCAAGCAAGATCGCCCGCGCTCCGGGTGATAGACTTTTCCGTGATGTCGACCGTTGCCGAGCTCGAAAAGGCCGCCTTACGCGGCCGCCCTTCCTTGGTGTGGCGCGCCGGGCAGGAACGCCGCTTGAAGATGATCCTGGAGGCTGCCGAGGGGCGCGAGCGAGGCCGGGTGCTGGACAACGGCTGCGGCATCGGCGCCTACCTGGAGCACCTGACGCCGTTGGCCGAGCGGGCGTTTGGCCTGGAGCGGGACCTGGAGCATGCAGTCGGGGCGCGGGCAGTGTGTTCTGACGTCATCTCGGCCCGCGGCGAACAGCTTCCGTTCCCCGACGGCGTCTTCGATCTGGTCGTTTCACACGAAGTGCTCGAGCATGTGAACGACGACCGGTTTGCCCTACAGGAGATCGTACGGACCCTGCGCCGTCCGGCTGAAGGCGTGCCCGGCGGCCGGCTGGTGCTGTTCGTGCCGAATCGCGGCTATCCGTTCGAGACCCACGGCATCTACTGGCGCGGCACATACCGCTTCGGCAACAAGCCCTTCGTCAACTACCTGCCGATGGCGCTGCGCAACCGGCTCGCCCCGCACGTGCGGGTCTATACCGCCGGCCAGCTCGGCAAACTGGTTGCCGATTTGCCGGTCCGGATTGTCCGCCGCACCATCATCTACGGCGCCTACGACAACCTGATCGCCCGCTCGCCCGCGTTTGGCCGCCTCCTCCGCTCGATCCTCCAAGCCTTCGAGCGCACCCCGCTCCGCGCGTTCGGCCTGTCGCACTTCTGGGTACTTGAACGGGCCTAGCTGCGGGTGTAAGCTTTTCAACATCGACTCCAGGGGGAGACCGATCCCGTCAGCGAGTTTCATAGTCCGCCTAATCTCTCAGCAGAGCTTCCCACATTCGAGCGCGCCGCGAGTGACGTATCCACGCGAAATCGGACATTATCGGGAAAAGATTCCGGATATTCCTGTAATGCGACCCGAATCGAGAACTGCTTCCGGTTTTCATGCCTGTGCGGGGGATATTTGGGAGGTAGTTCAGGCTTATCACTAGTTATGCGCCGAAAGAGAATCCGCTTCCGTAAGGAGAGTGTCCGATGGGGGAGATTGAGGAAAACGCAAATCGAATTCTCCAGCTTCTAGCGCAACAAGGGAGGCGAGAGGGGGGAGAGCATCGGTCTTCAGGTGCCGAACTGGCAGATTCGACTGGCCTCGACGCTAATCAGATCAACGACGCAGTCACCATTCTGGTTGAATCTGGGCTGGCCGAGTGGCTGCAGACCTTGGGCACCGCGCCATTCAATTTCCGCGA
>CAZGCX010000065.1:0-12044 GCA_964524585.1 uncultured Anaerolineaceae bacterium | reverse complement strand
AGACCGCCGGCGAACGCGTCTCCGGCGCCCAACACGTTCAACACCTGAACCGCGAACCCGGGCGCTTCGATAACCTCCCCGGTTGACAGGTGTACCCGTGACCCGAGTTCGCCGCGTTTGACGACCAGCGCGGTGAGCCCGATGGCCAGCATCGTCTCAACTGCTTGGTCCAGATCCCCTTGAACGGTCGGAGAGGTGATCTGCGAGCCCACAACCTCGACTGAGACCGCATCGTGCAGCGCGGCGGCCTTGATCTCCTCCTCCGTACCGATCACCACATCTACCAGCGGCAACACCGAGCGTTGCGCGACGCCGTAGGCCCGCACGTCATGCCACTGGTCGGCCCGGAAGTCGAGATCGAGGTAAACCGGAACTCCGGCTTGCTTCGCACGCTCGGCAGCGCGAAACGTCGCGCTCCGCTCCGGGTCTCGGTTCAAATTGGTGCCGGCAAACTCGAAGGCGGATGCGCGATCGAGCGGCATGGCCGCAACGTCATCGACGGTTAGCTGCGTGTCGGAGGCGTTGTCCCGATAAAAGACCAGGGGGAAGTGGTCTGGCGGCTGAATGCCAAGCAGGACCGCCGGGGTGCGGGTGCCGGCTTTGCGTGGAATGTGTGCGGTGTCCACCCCTTCCCGGTTGAGGAAGTTCAGCACGAAGTCGCCAACCAGATCCTCTCCGACGGCGGTCAGCAGCGCGGTACGTAAGCCGAGCCGCTGCGCACCGACGGCAATGTTGGTCGGCGAGCCCCCGACAAACGCTCCGAAGCTCTCGATCTCAACGAACGGTGCTCCGATGTCGTTGGAATACAGATCAATTGAGCAGCGACCCATGGTAATCAAGTCGAAGTCGTGCTCGGTCATGCCGTAATGAACCTCTGGTGAGCGTGGCTGAATCGCCTCAGGAAATCAGTCATCCGCAAACTCCGTTGCATCAGCCCCTCGCCGCCGGCCTGATTACGGAGTGGCAGGCGAACCTCGCATCGGCCTCGCCGCCGGCCTGATGACGGAGTGGCAGGCGAACCTCGCATCGGCCTCGCCGCCGGCCTGATGACGGAGTGGCAGGCGAACATCGCATCGGCATCGCCGCCGGCCTGATGACGGAGTGGCAGGCGAACATCGCATCGGCCTCGCCGTCGGCCCGATGACGGTGAGGCAACTGGACTGCTTGGCAAAGCCGGCGCTCAGCGCTCCATGTCCATGCTGACCACCGGCAAACGCGGGTCCTTCCCCTTCCAGCTACCCTTGACCCAGGCGTGTTGTGGGTCGTCAGCATTGGCGAGCGATTGGGCGCTGCCCGCCAGGAAGTTCAGGTAGTACGTTGTGTAACCCTGCGCAGACACCACCGGATGGTATCCCTCCGGCACCAGCACCAGGTCGTTGTCGCGAGCGGCGATTAATTCGTCCAACCGTCCGTCCGCGGTGTAGACGCGCTGTATCGCATAGCCCTCTGGCCGGTTGAGCTTATAGAAGTAGATTTCCTCCAGATCGGCCTCGAGCAGTTCGCCACTGTCACTCACCCGGTGCTGGTCGTGCTTATGGGGTGGATACGAACTCCAATTACCGGATGGAGTGTAGACCTCGACCACGACCAGCCGCTGGCAATCGAAGCCGGGCGGAATCATGTCGTTGATCTGCCGGGTAGCATTCTCTCCGCCTCGGATTTCGATCCGGGCTTGCTCCGGCCGCACGAGTTGGATTGGGTGATCTTGGTCCGTGGCGCACCAGCCGTAGCCGATGTCGAGTTGGCTATCCAGAGCTCGTACGCTTACCGAAGTCTCACGCGGGACGTAAAGCGTATACGGCATACCGGAGAACACGTCGGGACGCCGGCCCACCTGATCCCAGCTGCCTCTGGAGGTTTCGACCTGTGCCACCCCTCCCAGCCACACCAATGCGTATTCGGCTTGCCCGGTCTCGAACTCCCAGCTTTCGCCGGTGTGAATGCGCCGCGCCGCAAAATGCAGCAGGTCCCAGCCAGCCTGATCGGGGTGAATGGAAACGTATGGGTTCTCTGCCGGGTCGGGGGAGACCAGCAACCTGGATCGTCCACTCACTTCAAGCGCCTCCTCGGTCCACTGGCATGCTGAGCACGCCGACACCATCTTTGGTGGATGCCATCTATTGGTCCCTCGTCTCCCCTGACCTGCGGTACGCGATCGGTTCGCGCCTGACCAGCTGAGTCTGAAATCCACGCTGGGCCAATTCGGCAAAGAAAGGTTCTGGCTCAAGGACCTGCTCCGGCGCCCAGACTCCCGGACGACTCAGCCGCCCCTCCCCCAGCCATTTGGCGACAATCGCAGCCGGTCCGGCGACCAGCCGCCGGCCGGCACTAACTTGGGAACCGGACTGCGGACCGCCCACCGTTTCGGCCTTGAGCATCACCTCGCGCTCGTCGATTCTACCGGCGATCTCGGTGACGACCGCCTTGTAGCCCCCCTTCGACGGCTCCGGTTCGGGCAGATCGGCAAGCAGTTTGACCAGCAGATCGCGCGGCCGCACCTGTACCCCCTTCACCTCCACGGGGTCGGTGCCGGCGAGTCCAAGCTCGGCCAGGAACCGAATCCTGCGCAGCGCCGCCTCCGAGAACCCGAAGAAGCTGATCTTGAAACTGCACTCCCGGATCCCCTTCTCCGCAAAGCTGATTGGAAGGGTGGCCACCTCGGAATGCAGGCTGAGGTGGGTCTTGGCCCAGCCGATCGGCTCTGGGAACAGGTAGTGCTGCTCCTCGCCCAACGGAGGGCGAGACTCGAACCGGCCGTCGTGAAAGACCATGGCCGGCATGCTGACCTCGTCCAGGATAGTCTGGATCGCGTACGGAGCTGCCAGCGAGTCGCCGTGATCAGCGGTCGCGCCGTTAAAAATCCGGACCGAATCGACTGAGTCAAGCATCCCGGCCAGCCATCCAGCCTGCACGTTGGCCACCCCGGGGCATGAGCCAATCCCCAGAACCGCGGTAAGCGATTTCTTGCGAAATTCATTGTCCAGCTCGAGCTGCTTGCGGGTGGTATGAAACAATCCGCCCAGGTCCAGATACGCCACCCCGGCTTCCAGGCAGGCCCTCATCACCTGCAAATTGAAGTAGTAGTTGACCGCATTGACGCAGACGTCGACGCCGGCCAGCAGCAGCTCCAGGGAAGTTGGGTCGTTCACATCGACCGAGCGCGCGATCGCGGCATCCCCCAGGTCCTCTGCCAGTTGGTTGGCGCTGGCCTGGTCGAGATCGGCGATCACCAGTCGTTCCGCGGCATGGATCAGGTCGCGGGCGATCACCCGGCCGATAGTTCCAGCGCCACCTAGCAACACAATCTGCATCGGCTTCCGCTACACCTGGTAGGTATGCTGCAGGGCCAAAGTCACGCCGTGGCCAACTTGACCGCGCGCTCGAAGGCCTCCAACGTCTGGGCAATATCGGCTTCGGAGTGGCTGTACGAGAGGAACCACGGCTCACGCCCATCGGCATCTGGCTGCACGCCCTGCCGCGAGAGTTCCAGGCTGATCTTCTCGTACAGCTCATCATCCCCGCGGTGATAGCTGCGCAGGTCGGCCGGGGGCTGGTCGATTCCGAGCAGGTAACCAAACATCGGAGGCACACCGGTGACTACATGCGCGATTCCGGCGTCCGAAAGGATCTCGCCGATTCCGCTCATCAGCAGTTTGCCGCGCTGATTTATGGTCTGAATCACCGGCTCGCTCTCGATGATCTCGAGCGTGGCGACGACCGCCGCGGCACCGATGGCGTTCCCCGAGTAGGTTCCGCCATGCGCCATCACACCCGGCTCGACGGTCATCATGACTTCGTCCTTTCCGGCAATCGCCGCGATCGGAAAACCGTTTCCGAGCGCTTTGGCGTAGGTCACCAGATCCGCTTGCACCCCAAAGAACTCCTGGGCGCCCCCCTTTGCGATCCGGAAACCGGTCTTGACCTCGTCCATGACCATCACAATCCCGTACTGGTCACACAGCGATCGGATTCCTTGCAACCAGCCAGGACCCGGCATGATCGAGGCCAGATTTCCAAGGATCGGCTCAACAAACACGGCCGCGATCTCTCCACCCTGGGAACGCAAAGTGCGCTCGAGCCGCTCCAGGTCGTTAAACGGCAGGTTGATCACATACTCCGCGATGCCGACCGGGATGCCGGTGGTAGCCGGGATATTGAGCGGTGGCGGGCCGGTAAGCTTGTCGAGGGAAGTGGAGGCAGTGGTGAACATGAAGTAGTCCGCCATGCCATGGTAGGCACCTTCGAATTTGATGAACTTCTCGCGACCGGTATGGGCGCGTGCGATGCGCAGCGCGTGCATGGTGGCCTCGGATCCGCTATTGGTGAATCGGACCTTTTCTACTTTGCACATGCGAGCGATGCTCTCCGCGGCCTCAATCTCCAGCGGAGTCGTCCAGGCGGTGAGCGTTCCGTGTGAAATGGCCTCCACCACCCGCTCGACGACCGGCGGGTAGGCGTGCCCGAGGATGATTGGCCCAAAGCCCAGCCGGTAATCGATGTACCGGTTGCCATCCACATCCCACAGGTAGGCACCTTCGGCCCGGGAAATCACCAGCGTGTCGTCCGTCCCCCAATAGCGGAAGTTGGAGTTCACTCCATGCGGGATAACTGCCTGCGCCCGGCGGAATTCCGCACTGGTGTGCTCCCCTTGTAGCGGCTTGCCCATTTCGATCTGCAATGTCTCCTGTGATGTGGCTGAGTTCTGGGTTCAGCTCAGGGCTTCGGCTGTCTCTTCGATCGTGATCCCACGGGCGGCGAGCTGTTCAAAGAACGGGGCAACCGGCAGGGCGAGCTCAGGAGGCAACACGCCGTGCGATTCTACCTGACCGGCGGCGATCAATTGGGCGCCGATCGAAAGCGGAATGCCGACGTTCTTGTAGTAGGCCGACTCGCCGCCCCACTGCTCCTGCGGCGGATGGTGATTGCGGTAGCGAAGCAGCTGGCGTTGCCCGCGACGCTCCCCGACGACTTCCACCACCAGCCCATAGGCCCAGGTCTCGTTTTGTTTGGAGGCCGGGTTCTGCCAGAGCAGCTCGCGCACCAACTCCAACGGGTCCTGCACCGCTCCGCCCAGCTCGATTTCCGGCATGGTGAGGATTCCAGACCGGAGCAGGGCTCCCATGAGATCCATGACACCTGGCGGGAAGCAGCCGCGCACTGCGGCGAAATTCAGCGAGGGGTAGGAACGCGGCATGCTGTAGCTCTCGTCATGCGGTACGAAATAGACCTCCTGCTCGCCAATCAAATCGTGAAAGGCCACGCGCCTCTTGCCAGTCAGCGGGGGAGCGGGGTGCCAACGCCCGTCCTGGAAGTACACCTCGGCCCGCTCCTCGACCTCCGGGTTGAATTCCCAAATGGTCGTGGTGAGCAAGCCAGGCGCCGGCGCCAAGGAGCGAAAAGCAGCGAACGCGATATCAACTGACTGGAGTGGATCGAGCTGCTGCGCGGCGCGGGCCACCATCATGTTGGTGGTCCCCGGTGTGGCACCGACCCCGGGAACAAAAACCATTCCTCGGTCAACGGCCGCGGCATGCAGGGCGAATTGAGCATCGTCGCTGGACAGGTCCAGCCCGCTCACGCCGGCCTCGACACAGGCCCGGTTGACTAGCAGGTCGTACTTGAACGGCAGGCCGTTTACCACGACGTCAAATCCCGGGAACTGGCGAAGCATTTCGTCGTAGTCGTCAGCGTCGAAGGCCAGCGGCTCCAGGCGCGGGTCCCCGAGCTGATCCAGCAGCGCATGCAGCGCCGGCAGGTTGGCATCCGCGACCACGATACGCTCGAAGTCGCTGTAATGCGCCAGATCGCGGGTGGTTTCGCGGGCGACGGCGCCCGCTCCGCCAAGCACGAGGGCATTCATATCAGTGGCTTCAAGGGCGTCAGCGAGAGTGGCCGATCCGCTCTGGCATGAAATCGCCGGACCATGGCCGGGCGTGCCGAGGCAGGGCAGACACGGCCCGGGTTCACGCCGGCTCGCGGATGACCACCATCTGGATGTTGGTCATCTCTTCGATGGCGTATTTCAGGCCCTCACGCCCCAGCCCACTTTGCCGGTTGCCGCCGTAGGGCATGTGGTCGGCCCGGTAGGCGGGGGACTCGTTGATGATCACTCCGCCGAAATCCAACGCGCGGATGGCCTTGAGTACGTTGTTCACGTCGCGCGAGAACACCGCGACTTGCAGGCCGTACTCAGTCCGATTTGCCTGCTCCAGCGCGCTCTCAAAACTGTCTGTGTGGATCACCGAGGCCACAGGAGCGAACACCTCGTCCGCCACCACCTTCATTTCCGGCTGCACCGCGGTCAGCACGGTTGGGTAGTACACCGCACCCTCGCGCTTGGCGCCGATCTCGACTTGCGCGCCGGCACCCAGCGCCTCCTCCACCCAGCTCTCGGCCCGCTCGGCCTCTGCCAGGCTGATCATCGGCCCCACGTCCACCCGCTCGTCCAACGGGTCGCCGACTATCATCCGCTCGCTGGCGGCAACAAACTTCTCGACGAACGGTTCATAGGCCGCGCCCTGGCCATAGATGCGCTGTACCGAGATACACACCTGGCCCGAGTTGTAGTAGGCGCCGACCGCTAATCGCCTGGCGGCGTGCTCCAGATCGGCGTCCGGAGCGACGATCACCGGAGAGGTGTTCCCGAGCTCGAGCGTGACCTTCTTGATGCCGGCAGTGGCCGTGATCTGGCGTCCGACCGCCGCGCTGCCGGTGAAGGTGATTTTGGACACGCCCGGGTGACGGACCAGCCAATCGCCGACCGTGCTGCCAAGACCAACGATCAAGTTGATCGACCCGGCCGGTGCGCCGGCCCGCTCCAGCACCTGGCACAACAGCACTGCGCTGAGCGGGGTCAAACTGGCTGGCTTGAGCACCACCGTATTGCCGGCGGCCAGCGCCGGCGCTACTTTGTGGGCGACCAAGTTGAGTGGGAAGTTGAAGGGACTGATGGCGGCGACCACACCGACCGGTCGGCGCAGGTAGAAGCCGAAATAGCCTTCGCCGGAAGGGACCGCGTCTAGCGGGATGGTCTCGCCATGGACCCGCTTGGCTTCCTCCGAGGCGATGGTGAAGGTCGAGATCGCCCGATCGACCTCGGCCCGGGCGAACTTGAGTGCCTTGCCGGCCTCGGCCGCGATGGTGGTGGCGAATTGATCGTAACGCTCTCGGATCAACTCGGCAGTCCTCAACAGGATCTCGGCGCGCCGGTAAGCCGGCATGCGAGCCATGACCGGCGCTGCAGCCTGGGCGGCCATGACCGCCGCATCGACCTCCTGCTCACGCGCGGTAGGCAGGACTCCGATGATCTCATCAGAGTACTTGTTTGAGATCTCCAGCGCGGTCCCGCCGTCTACCCATTGACCATCGATGTATAGCTTGCTCTCAATCACCTCTAGTGAGCTCCTTGCAGCGTGCGCTCAAAGATCTCCAGCGCTTCGCCGATCTGCTTCTGGTCCACGATCAAGGGTGGGATGAACCGGATGGTGTTGTCCCACGGCCCGCAGCCCAGCAGCAGCAAATGCTGCTCCTGGCAGGCGTGGATCACCTGCTTGGCCCCGGCCGTGTCGGGGGAGCCGTCCGGCGCGGTGAATTCCACTCCCACCATCAGACCCAGCCCGCGTACGTCGCCGATCTGGGCGAATTTCTCCTGCAGGTGGCCCAAGCCAGCCATCAACTGCCCGCCGCGTTGCCGGGCGTTCTCCAGCATCCCTTCGTCCCGCATGGCGCGGATGGTGGCGGCAGCCGCCGCACAGGACAGCGCGTTGCCGCCATAGGTTCCGCCATGTGAGCCAGGTTTCCAGTGGGTCATGGTCTCCATGCGGGCTGCAATGCCAGACAGCGGTAGTCCGGATGCCAGCCCCTTGGCCATGATGACGATATCCGGCTCAACTGCTGCGTGCTGGAAGGCGAACCATTGGCCGGTGCGGCCGAAGCCGCACTGGATCTCGTCGGCGATTAGCAGGATCCCATGCTCGTCGCAGATCTCCCGCAGCCCACTGAGGAAGCCTTCCGGCGGGACCACGTATCCCCCCTCCCCCAGCACCGGCTCAACAAGGATCGCGGCGGTCTCGGCTGGGGCGGTTTGGGTGTGCAGCAAGAAACGCAGCTCGTCCAGGCACCAGTTGCGGGTGCGTTCGGGATCCCATCCATAGCGGTAGGCATAAGGATATGGAGCCACGAACACCCCAGGCATCAGCGGCTGGTAGCCGGCGCGATAGATGGTCTTGCTGGTGGTCAGCGACATGGTGCCGATGGTACGGCCGTGAAACGATCCCTGGAATACGATGGCATTCGGGCGTCCGGTCGCTGCCCGGGCCAGCTTGAGCGCCGCTTCGACCGCCTCCGCCCCGCTGTTGCTAAAGAAGTAGCCGTCGAGCGCCGCCGGCAGGATCGTCCCCAGTTCATTCACTAAATCCAGCATCGCCGGGTGATGCACGATGTTGGCCTGGCCGTGCAGCAGCTTGGCGGCTTGCTCCTGCACCGCTTTAACCACCGCTGGATGACAGTGGCCGGTGTTGGTCACGCCGATCCCGGTGCTGAAGTCCAGGTAGGCTGTCCCGTCGGCGGTGTACAGGTAGGCTCCTTCGCCGCGCTCGGCGACGATGTCGGTGTAGCGGTACCAGACCGGCGACAGATGCCCGATTGCGTCTCGAACCGAAGGTTCCGTCACGACTGCCTCATCCGTCAATACGGATACCAGTAATCTTTTGCCTCACCGACCATATCCCAGTGCACGTGTTTGACCTGATAGAACTCGTCCAGCCCCTCCTGCCCCAGCTCGCGTCCCAGCCCGCTCAGCTTCATTCCACCGAATGGACCGGCATAGTTGTCGGTTAGCGGATCGTTGATCCAGATCGTTCCGGCGTTGACTTCTTCGAAGAAGCGCTTGATCAGTTTAGGGTCATTGCTCATCAATGAGGCCCCCAGTCCGTACTCGCTGTCATTGGCCAGCTCGATGGCCTGGTCGAAACTATCGTAGCTCATCAATGGCAGCACCGGCCCGAATGTTTCCTCGCGCATGATCTGCATCGAATGGTCGACATCGACCAGCACCGTCGGGCGGTAGAAGAACCCCTTTTCCAGCTCCGCCGGCCGCTCCCCGCCGGTCGTGATCCTGGCACCGGCTTGCACTGCTTGTGCCACCTGCTGCTCGACCCGTTGGCGGAAGTGCGGCCGCAGCATCGGCCCGATGTCGGTGGTGCTTTCCAGACCGTCGCCCAACCGTAGGCCGCCGACGAATTCCGACAGTGCGGCCGAGAACCCCTCGTAGCGCCCGCGAGGCACGTACACCCGCTCGGTGCTGGTGCAGACCTGGCCGGCGTTGAGCAACCCGGCGTAGGCTAGCGCCCGGACCGCCAGGTCCTGGTCGACGTCTGGGCCGATCACCATTGGATCCTTGCCGCCCAATTCCAGATGCAGCTTCTTCATCATCGGAGCAGCCAACTGACTGATCGCCTGTCCGGTCGCCAGCGAACCGGTAAAGGCAATTACCGGCACCGCCGGGTGTTTCACCAGTGGCTCGCCAGCCTCCGGTCCATAGCCGGTGACGACGTTGACCACCCCGGCCGGCATGTGACCGAGGGCCAGTTCCGCCAGCCGCAATACGCTCAATGCGGCAAACTCGGAGGGTTTGATCACTACCGTATTGCCGGCCGCCAGGGCCGGAGCGATCTTCCAGGCCATCAGCAGCAGCGGATAGTTCCACGGCACAATGCATCCCACTACGCCGTATGGGACCTTGAGTACGAAATTGAACTGGTCCGGATCGCCGGGCGGCAGCACTCGCCCGCGCTCGTGCCGCCCAAGCTCAGCGTAGTAATCGAAGGTGTTGGCAGTCCACTCCAACTCCTCTTCGTTCTCCGGAATTGGTTTGCCCTCTTCTTGAGTCAGCAACCGCGCCAGTTGATCCGCATGTTTGCGGACGGATATGGCGACCTGGTGCAGCAGGACCGCCCGCTCGCCGGCTGGCGTGCGCCGCCAGCCGTGGTAGGCACTGTCGGCCGCTGTGACTGCTGCTTGAATGTCAGCCGCGCTGCCGCGCGGCACTTCTCCGACCGGCTCTTCGGTCGCCGGGTTGATCAACTCGATCACCTGGCCGGTCTCCCCGGGGGTCCATTGGCCGGCGATCAGCATTTTGGTCATCGCACGCTCCGCGACGCGGCGGCCTCGCAACCGTGCTGCGAGGCCGCCACGTCAGATTTCAGGCAAGCCTCACGGGCCGGCCTTGACCTCGGTCCAGATCCGATCGTACAAATTGAGCGTCTCGGTCGACAGCGGTTCGGCCCACTCCAGCTTGGCCAACACCTCTGCCGGCGGATAGGCACTGGGATCGTCCAGCAGCTCCGGGTCGATGTACGGGTTAGCGGCCTCATTGGCGCTAGCGTAGAACACGTAGTTGGTGTTCTGCCCCGCGATCTCGGGATCGAGCAGCCAGTTGATGAAGTGCTCGGCGGTGCGCTTCTGGATCCCGGTCACGCTCGCAGGGATTGCCATGTTGTCCTGCCAGCGAAGCCCGCCCTCCTTCGGAATGGCGTAGGCCCAGTTCTCGTTGTCTGCCTGTGCCGCGATCACATCGCCGTTCCAGGCATGGGTCAGCACGATCTCGCCCGGGATCATCAGATTGTCGATGTAGCCGGTGGAATCGAACGAAGTCCAGTACTCACGGGCGGTCATCATCAGGTCCTGGGCTTCCATCAGCTCCGCCTCATTGGCGCTGTTCAGCGAATACCCCAGATACTTGAGCGCCGCGCCGATCAGCTCCCGCTGATCGTCCAGCACGTTGACCCCCTGGTCGGCGTATTGTTGCAAGATTTCGGGCTCGAAGATCCAGGCCCAGGAATCCGGCGCCGGATCGACCACTGACGTGTCGTACCCGATCCCGGTGGTTCCCCAGAAGTACGCAACGCTGTATTTGTTCTCCGGATCATAGGCCGGGTGCATGTTCTCGGGGGCGACGTTGACGACGTTCGGAATGTTGCTCATGTCCAGCTCGGCCAACAGTCCGAGGTCGATCATCTGAGCAATCATGTAGTCCGACGGAAAGATTACGTCATATCCGGTGCCGCCGGCCTGCAACTTGGCCAACAGGTCCTCGTTGGAGTCGTAGTAGTCCAGCACGACATTCACGCCAAACTCATCGGCGTATTGACCGGGTAGGTCCGGGTCCATGTACTCCGACCAGTTGAAGACGAACAGTTGATCTGCCAGACCCTGTTCCCCGGCCGCCGTAGCTTCCGGCTGAGCAGCTGGGGGGGCTTCGGTCGCCTTCGCACAGGCCGTCAAGATCAACAGAGTCGGTAGTGCGATCCACCACTTGGTGTTCATCTTTCCTTCCTCCTCCATCTGGGATAAATGTGCGTTCGAATCGCTGCGCCTACCTGTGGGCCATGCTCACCTCCGCTGAGTTGACAAGGAGAGCAGCACCATGACGATTGAAACGATCAGCATTGCACTCGAAAGCGCATTGACTTCCGGAGTCACGCCGATCCGGATCATCGAGAAGACCTGCACTGGCAGCGTGGTCGCTCCCGGCCCCGACACGAAGAAAGTGATGACGAAGTCATCAATCGAGAGGGTAAAGGCCAACAGCGCTCCGCCCAGAATCCCCGGCATAATCAACGGCAGCGTGACCCGGCGGAATGTCTGCCACTCATTGGCGTACAGGTCCTTGGCGGCCTCCTCCAATGTCCGGTCGAAGTCGGCCAGTCGGGCCCGCACGACCACTGCCACAAACGAGATGTTAAAGGCCACGTGGGCGAGAATGATCGGCGAGACTTTGAGGCCGCGCACGATGATGGCGGAGATCGCCGGCGGCAGCCAGCTCACCTCGCCAACCGCGCTTGCCAGGGCAAATGCCGATTGGTTCAAGTGAATCAGCACGAAGAACAGAATCAGGGACAGCGCCATCACCACGTCTGGGATGATGATCGGTAGGTACAGCACCGCATCCAGCGCAGTGTGTCCCCGGAACCGGTAGCGATCCAATGCCAGGGCGACCGTGGTGCCCAGTACGGTGGATATCACGGTTGAGGTCACTGCCACCA
>CAZGCX010000064.1:0-12068 GCA_964524585.1 uncultured Anaerolineaceae bacterium | reverse complement strand
ACGTGCCGAAACGGCCGCTGTTGGTGCTGGACAAGGTCTATCCCAAGGGGATCTTCATCCCCAAAGCACTGGTTGGCTTGAATATGGTTCAGTTGCCGACGGTGAAGACCCACGTTTTCACCACCATCACCGGCGCCATGAAAAACGCCTTTGGCGGGCTGCTGCACCGGGACCGCCACTGGACTCACGCAGTGATCCATGACACGCTGGTCGACTTGCTGATGATTCAGCATGAAATCCACCCTGGGTTGTTTGCACTCATGGACGGGACCTTTGCCGGAGATGGCCCCGGTCCGCGAGCCATGCGCTGGCACGAGAAAGACATCCTACTGGCCTCCGCCGATCAAGTCGCGATCGACGCAGTTTCGGCCAAGCTGCAGGGCTTTGACCCCATGCAGATCCGATTCATCCGGCGAGCGCACGAGCTCGGGCTCGGCGTCGGCGACCCAAGCCAGATCGAGATCGTTGGATACGACATCGAGTCCGAGTCACCGTGGGGCTTCAAACAGGAAGACACCTTCGCCAGCCGTGGACAGAAGGCGATTTATCACGGACCGCTCAAGCCGCTCGAGAAACTGCTGCTTCAATCCCCGCTCGTGCCGTGGTCGTACTTCGCCAGCAACTTCTATCACAACGTGTACTGGTACCCGTTTGTGGGTCGCAGGCGAGTCCGCCAAGCCCTCGACACCCGTTGGGGGAGGATGTTCAAGTCCTACGGCGACGGACAGGTCGTGATGCCCGGTATGGAACCCAAGACGGTGGTCCAAGCCGGGGCCGGGTTGGCGCTGCTGGCGCTGCTGGCAGCCGCCGGCCTACGCTACCTCTCGCAGCGCTGATGATTCCGGGCACAATCCAGGCTGGATCGGTCGCCAGCTAGCGGCCGCATTCCGGTTTCGCTCCATATCCATGCAGTCCGTGACAAACCCAAATCACTCATGCGCCGCCGGTTAGCCATCGGCCTGGGGCTCGGGTTTCTGGTCGTGCTGGCGCTTGGACTGTGGGGAGATCTGCGCCAGGTGGGCAGCGCCTTCGCCGGCTTTCGTTGGGAGTTGGCGCCGCTGATCCTGGCCGGGACCCTGTTCAACTACAGCTTGCGCTTCGTCAAATGGCACTACTACCTGGGTTTGATTGGTGCGGGTTCGATCGGTCGGCGTGAAAGCGCCAGGATCTTCGTTGCCGGATTCCCGTTGGCGGTCACACCGGGGAAAGTGGGAGAGGCGCTGAAGGCGGCCTGGCTGCGCCGCAGCGCCGGCACGCCGCTCCCGCGCGGCCTGATCGTCGTCCTGGCCGAGCGGATCAGCGACGGCCTGGCCGTGTTGGCGCTGTCGGCACTGGGGGTGCTGGCCTACCCGCGTTACTGGCCGCTGTTTGCCGCGGTGCTGGTTGGATTGTCGGCGATCGTCATCGTATCGCAGATCCCGTCCCTGGCGCTGCGGCTGATCGATCTGGCCGGTCGGCTTCCGCTGCTGGGCCGCTTCGCCGGCTCGCTCCACGACTTCTACGCGGGAGCCAGAGTGCTCTTCAGCCTGCGAGCCACCCTGACTGCGGTCGGTCTGGGCACGGTTGCCTGGCTGGGCGAGGGGATCGCGATGTACCTGGTTCTGTTGGGCCTGGGAGTGCTGCCTTCGCTGGAGACGCTCGGCCTGTCGATTTTCGTGCTTGCGTTCTCCACGATCATTGGAGCGGTATCGACCCTGCCCGGCGGATTGGGCGCCGCCGAGGGCAGCATTGCCGGGATGTTGACTGTGCTGCTTGGCTTGTCGTCAGGCATCTCCGCCTCCGCCACGTTGTTGATCCGGTTTGGTACGTTGTGGTTCGGCGTCGGGCTCGGCCTGCTGGTGTGGGCAACTTCCCGGGACTTCGTAATATTGGAGCCAGTCGAGGCGTCTATTGGATTGCAGTGAGGGTGTGTGCGCGCTGCAAAACTAGCTCAGTGAAGAGAACGGCTGGAAGTGACCTGGTTGGCTCAGGCTTCCAGTTCTAACGAAATACTGACGATTCGCAAATCGTTTTCTCATCGGGTTGAAGTATCTATAGCGTGGGTCAATGGACCTGATTGCCCCCAACCGGGGTTGGTGATAGGTTGTGCATGGTGAGGGAATATAAGTGACTGACAAGATTGTGGATGTGGAGCGGTTGATCGAAGATCAGCCGAGCGGGCCGGAATTCGACCGGTCGGCGGTTCGCGCTGCTGACTCGGGCGATTCGATTGCCCAATATCTCTCCAACGTGGGCCGGGTTCCGTTGCTCACAATGGACGACGAGGTCGACCTGGCCAAGCAGATCGAGCGAGGCAACCAGGCCAGCGAGCGCTTGGCGTCCGGCGACTTTTCAGCTGCGGCCCGCGAGGATCTACTGCGCCAGGTGCAGGAAGGCATGGCCGCAATGGAACACCTGATCCTGGCCAACTCGCGGCTGGTGATCAGTGTGGCGCGGCGCTATCGAGGGCGCGGGGTGCCGTTCACCGATTTAATCCAGGAAGGTCATATCGGCTTGATGCGAGCGGCCAAGAAATTCGAGTACCAGCGTGGCCTGAAGTTCTCAACCTATGCCACCTGGTGGATCCGTCAAGCGATCACGCGCGCCATTTCGGACCAGAGCCGCACGATTCGCCTGCCGGTCTACATGGGCGAGCAGATCACCAAGCTGCGGCACACCGCGCTGCGCCTGACACAAGAATTGGGACGCGATCCAACCGTAGAAGAACTGGCGGACGAGATCGAAGAGACTCCAGCGCGAGTGGAAGAACTGTTGCGCGCCATGGAGCAACCGATGTCGCTCGAGATGCCGATGGACGAACAGCACGACCGCGAGCTCGGCGACCTGCTGCCGGATGAGGAGGGACAGGATCCGGAGGAGTCGGTGCACGACTCGCTGCTGGAGGAAGACCTGTCCGAGGCACTGGACGAGCTGCCCGATCGCGAGCGGCGTGCGCTGGAGCTGCGCTACGGGTTGGTGGATGGCAAGAATCGAACCCTGGAAGCGATTGGGCAAGAACTAGGCGTGACGCGCGAGCGGGCCCGCCAGCTTGAGGCACAGGCGCTCCGCCGGCTGCGCCACCCATCCCAGCGCAGCAAGCTGATCGACTACTGGGAGGACTAGTCCGACCTGTCGGGCCGGACCCAACCAGAATTCAGAGCAATGCAGAGCGCATCCCCCACGGGATGCGTTCTTTTCATACCCGGGGACGCCGGGTTCGATTTAGAATGGTGCCCGTCCTATGAAGCAGATGGCGATTTGATCACCGACGTTCCCGGGATTCGGGTTGGGCATGCGACCGATGCCGAGCACCACACCGGCTGCACGGTCGTGCTCTGCCCGCCGGATACGGTGGGAGGCGTAGATGTGCGCGGTCCGTCTCCCGGCAGCCGCGAGACCGCGTTGCTGGCACCAGACAAGTACGTCAGTGATGTGACTGCCGTGCTGCTCACCGGAGGTTCGGCCTTTGGGTTGGCGGCCGCCGACGGCGTGGTGCGGTATTTGGAGCAACATGGGCTCGGACACTGGACCCCGCGCGCCACGGTGCCGATCGTACCAGCGGCGGTGGTGTACGACCTGTTCTTCAGCCAAGGTGATCGCCGGCCGGATGCTGAGATGGGATATGCCGCCTGCGAGGCGGCGACCGACGGCGACCTGGCTCAGGGCAACGTGGGCGCCGGCGCCGGAGTGACGGTCGGGAAATGGGCAGGATTTGAGGGCATCATGAAGGGCGGCTTTGGCAGCGCTTCTCGCGCGGTCCAGCTGCGGGAAGGCGGATCGGCCACGGTCGGGGCGGCGGCCGTGACCAATTGCGTGGGCGACGTGGTCAATCCAGATGGGGGCGTGCTGGCTGGGGCGCGTTCCGCCGACGGCAATTGGTTGGGCGACGGCGACCGGCTGGAGCATTTCATGCAGGAGCTGCCCACCCCTCCGGGAGCCAATACCACGCTGATCGTGGTTGCAACCGACGCCAAACTCACCAAGGTTGAAGCCAACCAGTTGGCGTCCAGAGCCCACAATGGACTGGCGATCGCGGTGCGGCCGTCGCACACCACTCACGACGGAGACATCGCTTTCGCGCTTGGGACCGGGCAAGTGGAGGCCCGCTTCGATCTCGTGGCCTACGCGGCAGTGGAAGTGGTAGCGGAAGCGATCCGCAACTCGGTACGCCATGCGGCGACCGTCGAAGGCGTGCCGGGGCTGGCCGGCTAAGCGATATGGCTGATCGAGTCTACGCGGACCTGCACTGCCACACCTACCGCTCCAAGGACTGCCTGATGCGGCCGGAGCGCTTGCTGCGAGTTGCCCGAGAACGTGGCATCGACCGGCTCGCCATCACTGATCACAATCGGATCGATGGCGCGTTGGAGGCTCATTCCATGGATCCGGACCGAATCATCGTGGGCGAGGAAATCTTCACCACCAAGGGTGAGCTGCTGGCCTACTATGTAACGGAAGGGGTGCCGGCCAAGCTCGAGCCGATCGAGACTATCGAGCGGCTCAGAGCGCAGGGAGCGGTGATCAGCGTTTCGCATCCGTTGGATCCGATGCGCGGCGGGGCCTGGGACGAGGCCGACCTGCGCCAGATCTTGCCGCTGGTGGATGCGATCGAGGTTTTCAACGCCCGCAGCATCACCAAGACCGCCAATGGCCGTGCGCTGGCCCTGGCTCAGGAAGCTGGTCTACCCGGGACTGCCGGATCCGACTCGCATGCTTACCTGGAAGTCGGTCGCACCCGGCTGCACCTGCCGTCCTTCAAGGACGCCGATGGGATGCGGGCCGCACTAAAGCAGGCGGAGCTGCTGGGACGCCTATCGTCCCCCTTCGTGCATTTCTTCTCGCGTTACGCCAGCTTCCGCAAGCGATACTTCCCCGTCGGTTAGATCAACCGACTCACGGCCCGCTGACGGCGGACACCAGAGCCATGCTGAGGGCCGTCCCACAGTTCTATTCGTCTTTGGTTCGTAGGTGGGGGAACAGAATTACTTCGCGGATGTTCGGTTGGTCGGTAAGCAGCATCGTCAGCCGATCGACTCCCATCCCGAAGCCACCATTGGGTGGCATGCCGTAGCGCATGGCGCGCAGATAATCCTCGTCCATCGGATGTCGCTCGTCGTCACCCTCGCCGTAGGTGCGGCCCATTTCGGCGAAGCGCAGCTCCTGCTCGACCGGGTCATTGAGCTCGGTGAAGGCGTTGCAGAGCTCCATTCCGGCCACGAAGGCCTCGAAGCGCTCGACGGTGTCCGGTTGATCCGGCTTGCCCTTCGCCAACGGCGACACGTCGCGCGGATAGTCGATTAGGAATGTGGGCTGGATCAAGCCCGGGACTACTGTGCGCTCCAGCAGACTCTCGATCAACTTGCCGCGCGGAGCCCCCGGCGTCGGATCCAATCCGGCCTGCTCCATCGCCTTGCGCAAGGACTTCTCATCCTTGTGCTCCTGGAAATCGATGCCTGAACTCTCAGCGATTGCTGACCGCAGTTCGATTCTCGGCCAGGGCGGCGCGACGTCGATGGCCTGCTGCTGATACTCGAACTCGGTACCACCCAGCACCTGTTCTGCAACGTAGGCAATCATGTCCTCGGTGATCTCCATCACCTGGCGGTAGTCGGCGTAGGCCATGTAGAACTCGAGCTGGGTGAACTCTGGCAGATGGGTTCGATCGACGCCTTCGTTGCGGAAGTCCTTGCCGATCTCATAGACTCGCTCGATCCCACCGACCAGCAGGCGCTTCAGGTACAGCTCGAAAGAGATGCGCAAGTACAGATCTTGGTGCAGCTGATTGTGGTGGGTGACGAACGGTTGGGCGGCGGCTCCGCCATAGATCGGCTGAAGCACCGGGGTTTCGACTTCCAGAAAGGCCAGATTGTTCAGGTAGGAGCGAAGCGCATCGACGATCGCGGCTCGGATCCGGAACACCTTCCGCACTTCTGCGTTGACTGCCAGATCGGCGTAGCGTTCACGGAAACGTGCTTCGGGGTTGTCGAAGGCCGAGTGAACGATCAGTTCCCCGTCGACCTCCTCCTCCTTAGGGGCAGGCAGCGGGTACAGCGACTTGGCAATGATCGTGAAGGACTGCACCCGGAGGGTCGCTTCATCGGTCTTGGTGCTGAACATCTCCCCCTCGGCCTGGATGAAGTCGCCCCAGTCGAAGGCTTCGTCCAGCAGATCGAGCTGATCGGCGCCGAGATCGTCCTCCCGGAAGTAGAGTTGCAGCCGACCGGCCCCGTCTTCGATATGGGCGAAGACCGAGCGGCCCATATCGCGCAGTGGCAGCAGACGCCCGACGACTACTGCACTGACTCGCTCTTCCTTCCCTGCCTTGCGAAAGGCCCGGATCGCCTGTTGGGTAGTGTGTGTACGCTCCACCCGCGCCGGAAAGGGGTCCAGCCCGACCTTGCGCAACCGATCTAGCTTCTGCTCTCGGGCCTTCTGCAGCCTGTCAGTCATGGATGCGCGCATCCTTTCTACAGAGAGAGGCTACGTAGCCAACGAAAAGCGCCCCGCGGCAGCACCTGCACGCAGGGCGCTTTGTGCTGGGTTCGGGTTCACTTGATCTGGACGATCTTAAAGGTCAACAGCCCAGCCGGCGCCTTGACTTCGATTTTCTCGCCGATCTTGCGCTCGAGCAGCGCCTTGCCGAGTGGGGACTCGTTGGAGATCAGTCCTTGCCTCGGGTTGGCTTCGGCCGCCCCCACGATGGTATAGGTCTCGGGTGTGGAGCCGTCCTCCTGGATCACTACCGTGCTTCCGATCCGAATCTGGTCCTTGGATCGCCGCCGCTTGATCTCCTGGGCCGAGGCCAGCATGTGCTCGATCTCCAAGATCCGGCCCTCGACGAAGGCCTGCTCGTTCTTGGCTGCCTCGTACTCGGCGTTTTCGATCAGCTCGCCATCTTCCATCGCCTCGTGCAGACGGTTGGCGACCTCTTGGCGTTTGGTGTCGCGCAGGTACTTGAGCTCTTCCTCGAGCTTCTTGCGTCCCTTTTTTGTCAGATAGACCGCTTGGCTCACCATAGATTCTCCAGCAGCGCCGGTCGGGATCCCCTCCCGAAAAACCGCGCACTGCCCATTATGACAAAATGAACTGAGAGTCTCCTCCCAGCCCATCTTTGCGCCGGGGATCATAGCATAAGTTCAGGGCAGTGTCCAGAACAGCGCCACTGCGCGGCCCGAAAGTGATACGATTCACATGTCACTACTTGCGGAGCATTCCCTGACTTACCCCGCCGTCGGCTCGCCGGCGCCCGACTTCGAATTACAGACTGACAGCGGCGACACCATTCGCCTCTCCGACCTGCGCGGCCGGCGGGTGGTGCTGTTCTTCTACCCGAGGGCCGACACCCCTGGCTGCATCAAGGAGAGCTGCGGCTTCCGCGATGATTATCAGCAGTTTGCTGTGCGCGACGTTGTGGTGCTGGGCATCAGCGCCGACAGCGTCAAGGCGCAGGCGAACTTCAGCAAGCGCTATGGCTTTCCTTATCCACTGCTGGCGGATGACGATCACCAGGTGGCAGAGGCCTACGGCGTGTGGCAGCCCAAGAAACTATTCGGCATCTCCTACCACGGCGTAGTGCGCACCACGTTCTTGATCGACGAATCGGGACGTATCAGCCAGGTGTTCGAAGGCGTGCACCCGGTGGGCCACAGCCAGGAAATCCTGGAAACCTTGGGCGCCAGCGAGCCGGCTGCGTAGCCGCTGGCCCGCGAACCGACTCACCACCGTCGACGACCAACCAGGCATCCTCGGGCTCGGAGGTTCGTCCTCCGCACCGCTTCCAGGCCTTGAGCGGGCCGCGACGCGCAGCGTGCTAAAATCCTTGCCGTGCGCCGTTAGCTCAACTGGCAGAGCAGGGGCCTTTTAAGCCCAAGGTTCTGGGTTCGATCCCCAGACGGCGCACTTGATTTGCATAAACCGCAGCCCTTAGGCTAAATTCCGGCAAGTTCCCTTCACAATTGAAATTGGAATGGTCTGGCCCGAGAGGAGGGTCCCGGTGTTTTACTTCGCACTGAAATGGCTACACATCATGCTGGCGATCACCGCCGTTGGAGCGAACATCAGTTACTCAATTTGGATCCAGCGCGCCACGGTCGACAAGCAGGCGCTGCCGTTCACGCTACGAGGGATTAAGCTCATCGATGACCGGATCGCTAATCCTGCCTACGTGTTGATCCTGTTGACCGGGATCGGGATGGCGGTCAACGCCGACATTCCACTGAACATGCCCTGGATCATGTTGGCGCTGATCTTGTGGTTCAGCATGCTGCTGCTCGGCCTATTCGGCTACACCCCAACCCTCCGCAAACAAATCGAATTGGCGGAGCAGGTCGGGCCGGACGATGACCAGTACAAGGCGGTTGCCTCGCGCGGCGTGCGGCTGGGCATTCTGCTGGCCGCGATCGTGTTGGTGATCATCTATTTGATGGTGTTCCAGCCCGCGCTGTGGGGGTAACCCGGCGGCCGGCCCTGCTGGCGTTCGTGCTGCTGGTGACGCTGGGGGGAAGCAACGCAGTCGCGGTGCGCTTCAGCAACCTGGAGCTGCCTCCATTCTGGGGGGCGGCCTCCCGATTCTTGCTCGCCTCGGCGATCTTCTGGGCCATCGTCTTCGTTCGTCGCATCGAGATCCCGCGCGGGCGAGGTCTGTACGGGATGATCCTGTACGGATCCTTGAGCGTCGGCGCCAGCTATGCCTTCCTCTACTGGGGGTTGGTCGAAGTGCAGGCCGGCATGGCGATGGTGATCGCTGCCACCGTTCCGCTGCTCACCCTGTTCTTCGCCCGGCTGCACCGGATCGAGCCTTTCCGCTGGCGGGCACTTGCCGGCGCGATCGTGGCCCTGGCCGGCATCGCGCTGGCGGTCAGCGACCAGCTGGGCACCACCGTACCAGTGGCCTCTTTCTTATCCTTACTGGCGGGATCAGTCTGCATCGCCGAGGCCACAGTGATCTTCAAGTTGTTTCCAAGCGTGGACCCGATGGCGACCAACGCGTTGGCGGTCACCACCGGCATGTTGATGCTGCTGGCCATTTCGCTAATTGCCGGCGAGCATTGGGTGTCGCCGCTGGCCTCCGCCGCGCTGCCGGCCTACCTCTACCTGGTGCTGGTTGGCACCGTCGGCTTGTTCTACCTGTACCTCTACGTGCTCAACCGCTGGTCGGCTTCGGCCACTTCCTACTCGTTCCTGCTGTTCCCGGTCTCGACCGTCTCGCTGGGCGCCCTGCTGGCCGGCGAGCAGGTCAGCATCCGCTTCTTGTTCGGCGCGGTGCTGGTGATGGGTGGCGTGTGGATCGGCGCATTCCGACAGCACTAGCTCCCTGGTTTGTAAGTCGCAGTTAAGCCCAGCCCCTTTTCTCTCTGACAGCCTTACAGATCTGTAAGCCGGGATTCGGTGGTCCTCCTGTACAGTTTTCTTGGGAGAGGACGTGTCTTGGTCCCACGAACCTGGGTTCCGCGGTCGGAACCAAGGGGCAGGTGCGGAAGGGCACCCCCTTTCCCACGGGAGAATATGTCTCAACGCATCCTGGTCGTTCAACCGGAACGCAAGCACCAGCTTACTTTGGCTCAGCTATTTGAAGATCGCGGTGACGTGGTCATCACTGCCGTCTCGCTCAAGGAAGTCGGCACGATCGTCAACCGCTACAAGCCAGACAAGATTGTGCTCGATGTGCAGATGCTGGGAGAAAACTGGGACCGCGCCATCCCAGTCATGGAGCGCGCTGCTCCCGAGTCGCAGTTCGTGCTGACCAGCAACGGCGACAGCAGCGGGGTCTTCAAGCGCAACAAGCAATTCAAAGACTGGGGGGTTATCACTCCGCCCTTCAGTAACGCCAAGATCGAGCGAGCATTGACGTTCGAGCGAAACGGTGTCGACCCCGATCAGGAGCAGGAACCAAAGAAGAAGGGACTGTTCACCAACTTCCGCTTTCCAATTCGATACAAGATCACCTTCCCCTACATCGCGCTGGCGCTGGCGCTGGCAGCGGCCGGAGCCTACTTGGTCACAAATGTGGTGCTGGACACCATCGAGGAGCGCTTCACCAATCAGCTGATCGAAACCGGCCGGCTGACTGCCGAGTGGATGGTCAAAGAGGAAGACCGTTTACTGGAGACCCTGAGGCTGGTGTCACACACCGAAGGCATCCCGGAAGCGGTCTTGGCCAAGGACCCGGAGCAGTTGCGGGAAATCGTGCTCCCGATTGCCATCAATGGGCAGATCGAGTCGGTCGAGATCCTCGACCTGAATGCGGTCAGCCTGCTCTCCCTGCGACAGCAAGCGGCTGGCGACTTCGAAGACTATGTCGCCTCGCGGGGTGACACCGCCTACCAGAACTGGAGCTTCGTGCAGCAGGTGTTGTTGGGCGAGGTCGATCAGCAGGGCGACAAGTACGCCGGCGTGGCATTAGCGCCGTGGGGAAACTTCTTTTACATCACCGGGCCGATCCGTGACTTGCAGGGTCAATTGCTGGGAGTGGCGATGATCGGCGAAACCCTGCCGTCGCTGACGACCGGCATTCGCGAAGCGACCCTGGCGCAGTCCACGTTGTACGACTTCGAAGGTCAGCCGTTGGCAACCACCTTCATTGAGGATACCGGACCGCTAGGCAGCAATCTGGTAAGCGGGGTGATGCAGCGGCAGGAGCAGGAGAGCTACAAGCGCGACCTGACGGTCGCCAACATCGAGTACACCGAGATCCTGGGCACGCTGGAGGCTCGCGGCGGGAGCGATGTGGCGCTAGTCGGAACCTCACTGCCACAGACCTTCCTGGTCCAGCCCAGCCAGGTCACCCGGCTGCAGATCTTCGGGCTGGCTACGGTGGCCTTCATCTTTGTGATCAGCGCCGGGGTGCTGATTGCCGACCGGATCACCCGCCCACTGCTCCAGGTCGTGGAGGCCTCTGCCGAAGTGGCTCACGGCAACCTGACGGTCAAGCTGCCGACCGGGGGCAACGATGAGCTCAATACGCTCGCCAACGCCTTCAACGACATGGTGAGCGCGCTGGAGAAGTCGAACCGGGAGCTGATCGATGCCTACAACAGCACGCTCGAGGGCTGGTCCAAGGCGCTGGAGATGCGGGACGAAGAGACCGAGGGCCACACCCAGCGGGTGACCGACATGACGGTGCGATTGGCGCGCCGCATGGGGATCAGCGACGACGAGCTCATTCAGATCAAGCGCGGTGCGCTGCTGCACGACATTGGCAAGATGGGTGTCCCGGATGGCATCCTGAACAAGCCCGGCCCACTCAGCGAAGAGGAGTGGGAGGTCATGCGCAAGCACCCGATTTTCGCCTACCAGATGCTTTCGCCGATAGCCTACCTGCGGCCGGCGCTGGCCATTCCGTGCTGCCATCATGAGCGTTGGGATGGGAGCGGCTATCCGCTGGGATGGCGAGCACAGGACATTCCGTTGCCGGCCCGCATCTTCGCCGTGGTGGACGTTTGGGACGCCCTTCGCTCCGACCGGCCCTATCGCAAGTCCTGGCCAGATGAACGAGTGCTGGAACACCTGGAGGCACACAAAGGCGTGCACTTCGACCCGCAGGTGGTTGATGAGTTTGTGCGGATGATCAAACTAGAAGGAGTGGACGGCGCGGTTGCCATGCGCACGCCAGCCATCCATCAAACGCTGCTACGGCGCACGGTTCCTTTCGGGTGACGGATTCCCACCAGCCGCACGAGAACGAGGTGCGCCGCCACAGTGCGGCCTTGTTGTTGCTGCCGGCGGGGCTGTTGGCCTCGTTGTGCTGCGTGTGGTCATTTTTTGCCAACGTCGGTCGAGGCGAGGCGGAGGCCTTTATTCCGGCTCCGCTGCATTCCAGCGCACGGGCCAATTACGGCGAAGACAGCTTGCTGGGCGGGATGCGCAGCCTGAGCATCAGCATCGTTGAGTCGGTGATCCGCGACCACGATCCAGAAGCCGATGATTCCGACGCCCGCGCCACCAAGGTCTACGAGAGCATGATGACCGAAGTGCCGACTGTCCCGGGCGCGGCCACTGCCACGCCGACCCTGAATCCGACCAGCACCCAGACCCCGCTGCCGCCGTCCGATACTCCTGCACCCAGTGCGTCGCCCAGCGCCCAGATGCCC
>CAZGCX010000063.1:0-12081 GCA_964524585.1 uncultured Anaerolineaceae bacterium | reverse complement strand
CTGATCTGGACGGCTCGTTGCCTTATTCGAGCGCTGACAATCACGACCCGGATGGAGATAGCAACGGCAACTTGATCTTGATCGTTGGACCATAGCAAGAAGGTGTAACCGACGAGGGGATCGGGTTGGCGCGGCCCAGACGATGCTGACAAAGTTTGGGGTTCGGAGCTCACGGCCAGAGTCTGGTTGACTCTCACTGTCGGAGAGTGCTACACTGAAACTTGACTAGTACCGGCGTACTGACACATTTCGCCCGTGGGGTGCCGCAACTAAGACTCAGGGGGTGAGCGCGTCTTCGGTGGCCATCTGGTTAATAAACAACCGAATAAGTTAGCGTGTGCATGCCGTCCGACCGATCGGAAGTGGTCAGGGGGAAGACATCCCCATCCGGATTGAACTGCACTGAGTCCAGGGGACTACGAACACCCACTATTGCTTGTCGCATTCTTCGATCTTTCGACTAATCCCGTCCCGAACTTCCCCGGCAGGAACGCACGGCACAAACGGAAATAACCAAATGAGCTGCTTTCGGCGCAAATGGCGGCTCATTCGGGCTATAAGTCGCCATACAAGAGAAGGCGGGTTAGAAGGAATTGCGGCCGAATACGGCGCAAGCCGAGTAAGGCACAACTGGTCATGTCGGAACAACGATTGAAGGTGCTTGTCATTAGCAATGACGCCGAAGGGCTGGACCGCCTTTCGGCTCGGTTGCGCGGGGACGACTACGAGGTCTTTACCGCAAGCACCGGCCCTGAAGGATTGAAGCTGACTGATGAGCATGATCCAGCGGCCATTGTTATGAGCGTCCGGCTATCAGGGATGGACGGTTACGAGCTGTGCTGGCGCCTACGCGAAATCACTGATGCTGTGATTCTCTTTGTCAGCAGCCTGGGTCGGCCAGAGGATATCCGGCTGGGGTTGGACGCCGGGGCGGACGATTATGTCCGGAAGCCATACTCCTACTCTGAGATCGCCTCCCGGCTCAGAGCGTGCCTACGGCGGTACGAGTTGGCCCGTACTAGCTCAAACGGAGGCCCGGTCCCGGGCAAGGTCTACGGTCTGCGGCTCGATTCGGATCGCAGAACGGTGGCAATGAACGGAAGCTCAGTTGACCTGACCCAAAAGGAATTTGAGGTCTTAGAGTTCCTGATCAAGAACGCCGATTCGGTTGTCAGTACCAACCTGGTGCTCACCACCCTTTGGGGCCCCGAGTATTCAGGGGATCATCGGCTGGTGAAGCAGTATGTCTACCGTCTACGAGCCAAGCTGGCCGAGCTTGCTCCCCAACTTGAACTCATCGATACGATCCGAGGTTCTGGGTACCTATTCGATTCGGGTGCCGCTCTCAGATCGCTGGGCGAGGGTCCCACTTCCGACAAGCCAACTCCACCTGGATTGGCGCTGATCCGTGAAGCAGAGCGATTCCGCGCAATGTCCCGGCCGACAGCACAGGCAAATGGAGCCTACCAATCGCACCTGCCGCCGGGACTGACCATCGTGTCCGAGAAGACCGAGTTTCGTGCCTCGACCGCATCGCCCTTGAAGAGAGCCGGGAGACGGGTGTCCCGCGTTGTTGCCACGGCGGCGATCGCAGCGACGGTTCTTTCCACCGCATGGGTGATGGGGGTATCCGGTGATGCGGTGCCAGGAGACTTCACTTATCCGGTCAAGCGTGCGCTTGAGCAGGCCAGGCTCATCGCATCGTTCGATGCCGGCAATGACGTGAGTTTGCGCCTTCGATTCTCGCAGTCACGCGTCGATGAGATCGAGCAATTAGTGGCTCAGGAGCGTGAGCGGGAGATCGCACTAGCCGTGGTTGCACTCAACGATGAGATCGGAAACGCCAGTGAGTTGCTGCAGTCGATGGTTGATCGCGACGACACAGGTGCGGAGGAAGCTGCGCTGATGATGGAGCAAACACTTGCCGGGCAAATCGAGACCCTTGGAAGGCTTCATCAAGCGGCATCTGCAGAGGCCGCTCCGGCGATCGCCTTTGCCATACAGGTAACTGAAATGCGCAAGGCCACCGTTCGCCACTTGGTGGCCGTCGAAACTCGAGACGGCGCCGGCATCAGTGCGGATTCAGCATCTGGCCCTCAGCCGGGTGACCGATCCAGTCCCGCTGATCCCGGCCGGCGCTAGCCATCGACACTTTCCGGCGGTCCTGGTCTGGGGTTCCTACGAGAGTTTCGTCAGGTTTTTGTCACACAGGGAGGATGAAAAGATGTCAAAGGGGTCAGCCAGGTTACTGTCGGCACTCGTCGTAATCGTATTCGGTGCGGGCCTTGGCCTAGCACCGACCGCGGGAAACGTGCAGGCACAGGGTACCGATGTCTACCTCGTCCTAATGGATGCCAATCCGGTGGCATCCTACCGGGGGAATGTGGATGGTTTTGAACAGACCAGGCCACAGCTCGGTGAAAGACTCGACCCCCAGAGTCCCGATGTTCGCAGTTACGTGCACTATTTGGGGCAAGAACACGGTCGGGCGCTGGCCGGAGCCGGGGTAAGCGATTCAGGCGTGATTCACCAGTACTACTACAGCCTGAATGGCTTCGCGGTCCGCATGTCATCCGGACAAGCTGAACTTATGGGAAAGCAACCGGGCGTCATCTACGTGCGTGAAGATGAGTTGAAGCATGTTGACACTGAGAACTCACCGGGCTTTCTCGGCTTGAGCGCGCCTGGGGGAGCGTGGTCCCAAGGGATTCTGGGCGAGGACGTGGTTGTCGGAGTCATCGATACCGGAATCTGGCCAGAGCATCCGAGCTTTGAGGACGATGGCAGCTACTCGGCCCCGCCGATAGCCATCGGCGAGTGCAACTTCGGCAACACCGCTTTCAACCCGGCCGATGCGTCATTTGCCTGCAACAACAAGCTCATCGGGGCCCGACAGGTCATGGATACCTACAAGCTGATCAGTGGCCTGACGCCCAGCGAGTACGACTCAGCTCGGGATGACAACGGGCATGGGACGCACACCGCGTCCACTGCTGCTGGAAATGGAGGCGTGCAGGCCGCCATCTTCGGAATCGACCGTGGGACGGTCTCCGGGATGGCGCCCAGGGCACGCGTGGTCAGCTACAAAGCTTGCGGGGTCGAGGGCTGCTACACATCCGATCTGGCTGCTGCAATTGATATTGCGGTGCTCGATGGGGTGGACGTCATCAACTACTCGATCGGAGGCGGGGCCAGTCTGATCGGCGCCGACGATATCGCCTTCTTGTTCGCGGCCGACGCTGGCGTTTTCGCGGCTACCTCGGCTGGTAACGATGGGCCGGGAGCAGGTACCGTCGGCGGACCAGGTACGGTTCCGTGGATCACGACGGTCGGTGCAAGTACGCAGAATCGCACGTTTGAGGGAACCGTCGTGCTTGGCGACGCGACGGAGTTCACTGGCGCCTCGATCACCGAAGGAACTGGGATGCTGCCACTGGTCGACTCTGAGGACCTGGGCAATGAGCTCTGCATTCCGGGCGATGGATTCGATGAAGATGTCACCGGAAAAATCGTGTTGTGCCGCAGAGGGGTCATCGCACGGATCGATAAGAGCCGGGCAGTCTTTGAGGCCGGTGGAGCGGGGACGATCCTCTACAATACCAACGATACCGAGGCGCTGATCACCGATAACCACTGGACGCCGGCCGTGCACGTCAACAACACCACCGGTCAGGCGATCAAGTCTTATATCGACAGCAGCGGCAGGGGGGGCTCGGCCACGGCGCAAATCGTAGGCGGAGTGTTCACTACGATCGATGCGCCCTGGATGGCCGACTTCTCCTCGCGTGGCCCCAATTCGGTGGCGGGAGATATCATCAAACCCGACGTAACCGCGCCGGGAGTGAATATTCTCGCCGGGAACTCGGCCACGCCTGAGCTCGGGCCTCCGGGAGAGCTTTTCCAGGTTATCAGCGGCACCTCCATGTCGAGCCCGCATGTGGCCGGGGTTTTTGCGTTGCTCAAAGAGGCACACCCCGACTGGAGCCCGGCCATGGCGAAATCCGCGCTCATGACCAGCGCCTACCAGGACGTTAAGGAGGAAGATGGGAGCACTCCAGCCGATCCGTTCGACATGGGCGCCGGGCATATCTCACCAGGCCCACGATCAGCTCGCGCTGGAGGGACTCTGGACGGAACCGCGTTTGATCCCGGGCTGGTATACGACGCGGGATTCTTCGAGTATCTGGGATTCCTGTGCGATGCGGAGCCGGAGGCCTTCAGTGATCCGGCGGGGACCTGTGCGTTCTTGGAATCGCTTGGGGTTCCGACGGATGCCAGCGATCTGAATCTGGGATCGATTGGGATTGCTGAGCTACCCGGATCCCAAACCGTAACACGCATCGTGACTGCGGTTGATGGGGCCGGATCGAGTCGAGGCGGCGGCGCAAGTGCCACCACCTATCGGGTGCGAGTCGATCAGCCGCCGGGGTTCAAGGTGGAGGTGTCGCCGACCAGCCTCACGTTGAAGCCTGGCGAGTCGGCCAGCTATGAAGTCACCTTCACCAACCGCAATGCACCGATCGGAGCATGGCGGTTTGGCTCCCTCTCCTGGGGAGGCGGTGGACATACCGTTTACAGCCCGATCGCAGTCCGTGCCTCACAGTTCGACGCCGCCTACGAGGTTTCCGGTTCGGGAATGGAAGGGACGGCGGATTTCGAGATCAAGTTCGGGTACACTGGCGACTACTCGGCCGCGGCCCATGGGCTGGTGCCTGCCACGATCACCACCGACAACGTGGTTCAAGACCCTGATCAGTCGTTCGATCCCAATGACGGCTTCAGCAATATGCATCAATTCAATCTCTCGGGGGCGGCGCTCCTTAGGATCGCGCTTCCACCGGACTCAACCGAAGTAGGAGCAGATCTGGATGTGTATGTGTTCGACCCCAACGGCAACTTCGCGGCCGCAAGCACCTCAGCCGGAACAAACGAGCTCATCGACGTCCCATTCCCGATGGATGGGGTTTGGACTGTGTTTGTTCACGGCTGGCTGACCCCGGGCGGAGACTCTGACTACGACATGTCGAGCTGGGTAGTCTCGGCGACGCCCGGAGGAAGCCTGAGCGTCGACGTAGCTCCGGCCTCGGCCACGTTGGGGGTGATCGAAACCATACAGGTCAGCTGGAGTGGGCTTGCCGCCGGCGAGGAATACTTGGGCGCTGTCTCGCATAGCGATGGCGGCGGCTTCATCGGACTGACGCTGGTCAGCGTCGACACGTAGTGGATCGCTAACCAGCGACAACGCGCGCACGATTTACGGTATCGCCCACGCACGCTTCCGTGGGCGATACCGTTTTCTCACGCCAGACATGCCACCATTCGGGTGCGAGCAGGCTAATCGTCGGAAGGCGTTGGAACCAAGGCGTCCAGACCCAGCGTCGGGGGTTTTTGTGGGTAGGACGGTTCGCACAGGAAAGGCAACCTGGTACCGCCGGAGTGGTAGGCGTAGGTTTGGCCGCCCGCAAGTAGTTCGATCAGCAATCCGTCTGCTGGACTCTGCGTGTAGCGCATATCGGGCTGCGGACAGCCTAGGCTCCCGTCGGGCCAGGTCTGTTGCGTGACGGATTCAACTTCGATCTGGCTTGGGTTCATTCCCAGCCGAGTGGCCAAATCGGCAATCGCGAGTGCGACAAATTCAGCTGACTGATCGGCTTCGGTGGCCGGCGGCGGACTGGCCTGTGCCGTAGTGCAGCCAATCAGGATCAAGCCCACTAAGCACAAGAAACCGATTTTGGTAGCCAAGGCACCTCTAAGACGTCCGGGGCTCAATCTTGGTTCCGCTTGTATGCCGTGCCGGCGACTGCGCCGCGATACAAACTCGTCTCGGGCGGGACTATCTGGGCGGATTTGACCATCCATTTACCCAATTTAGACCAAGAATGTGTAATATGAGGCGGCCAGAGGAAGGTATCGGCCGTGCGGTTGGCCGCAGCTCACCAACCGCTTGTGCGCAACCTCAATCAGCTAGCTTGCCGAAGTAGGCTCGCTTTAACGTTAGTCGGACCACTAAAAGGCGCCTCGGTGGATGAGACCCACCGAGGCACTGCACATCAAGCATGCTAGGGCTCTTTGTGCATTTGCATTATACCGACCTTCGCATTCGGTTCAAGGAGTGACTGCTGGAGGGTGACTAGAACGAGTTGATACGGGCCCAAGCGGACTCGGTGGCGTAACCCGCGCCCCCGGATTGGGCAGAGTCAATTGAATGGAACGCCGGAACGTCGGCGAGACACGGTTTACTTCGTAGAGGTGGAAAATCCCGCGAGGTGACTTTTCTTATGAGGCCGCGGGAGTCGCCAAACGCAACAGATGACTTCGCACATTAAATCTCGATCTGAGAACCACGCGGCATCGTCGCTCAGGTTGCTGAACCGAGAACACATCCTGATGATCGAGGAGGCACTTGAAAGCGTTGGCGACTACGGCGAGGTGCGATTGGTAATTGAAAAGGGCAGGCTGCGTTTTGTTGTGACCCAGACCAGCCGTGATGCCCTAAGGCGGAGTCCGGTCTCCAAATAGCGAGCGTGATGTCCACAAACTGGTACGCACTTCGCAGCAAGCCACGCAAGGAAGCGAGCGTCTCTAGACAGGCGCGGGCCCGTGGATTCGAGGCGTTTTATCCGTGCATTCGCGTCCAACCAGTAGATCCTCGATCCAGCAGAATCAGACCGTTCTTCCCCAACTACCTGTTCGTGCGGGCGGATCTGGAAGTATCTGGTCTGTCAACCTTCCAGTACATGCCACATGCAATCGGCTTGGTGTGCTTCGGGGGCGAGCCGGCACCAGTTTCCGAACTCATCGTGGAGGCAATCCGCAAGAAGATTGCCCGTATTTCGGCCGCTGGAGGTGAGCTGTTTGAGAGCCTCTCGCCAGGTGATCGGGTCTGGATCGAGGCCGGTCCGCTGTCTGGCTACGAAGCGGTGTTCGACGCGCGTCTGCGAGGAAGCGAGCGGGTGCGTGTGTTGTTGAAAATGCTCAGTGACCAGTACGTGCCGGTTGAACTCAGCGCGGGAGTGATCGAGAAGGCGAGTTCCAGCTCTTCGCAGTCAGCATACCGGCACGCGCACTAAGCCTTTACTGGTGGGTTTGGGCTCCAGGAAGTTCTCCCATTTTCCCGACAATGTTGGAAGGGCGGAGCACGTCTGATGGGTGCTGAGTTTGCCACGGGAGTTAGGCTCTACCTTAGCCGTCAGGCCTCCTCCCCACTTCGATATGCGTTCGAGCAGCTGCTCTACTTCACGGTCGGAGGGGTTCCAACGGTCGTGGGTATGGGGCTGCGGGCGCTGGCTTACCGTCTCATCCTCCGGATGGACGGTTGGGCCGCCATTGAGGCGCGAGTGCGGCTACGTTTCGCCGGCAACATCCGGCTCAGCCATGGCGTGTATTTAGACGAGCAAACCTACCTGCATGCTGCCCCTGGGGGCATACACATCGGTCCGAATACACTCGTCATGCATGGCGCAATTCTCCACGTCTACAATTTCCGAGATTTGCCGGATGCCGGAATATGGATCGGTCAGGACTGCTTGATCGGCGAGTACAGCGTGATTCGTGGACAAGGTGGAGTAAGGATCGGCGACCGGGTTTACACCTCACCCCACACCCAGTTGCTGGCGGTGAATCACGTATTTGATGATGCAAGCCGTCCATTTGTCGAGCAGGGGATTACGGCATCGGGTATCGTAGTGAATGACGATGTCTGGATCGGTGCTGGCGCGATCGTGACCGACGGCGTGACAGTCGGAGAGGGATCGATCATTGCGGCCGGCGCGGTGGTGACCCGGGATGTTCCGCCACACACCGTTGTGGCTGGCGTCCCAGCCAGCCCCATCAAGGCTATCGACGGGGCCTCGTCAAGAGAGGCCCAACAACCGGTCTATTATTCGAAACTGAACGCGTGACAGTCCTCACAGTTGTTATCCCTGCCTTTAATGAAGAAGGCAGCATCGGCGAGATCATCGAGCGCACTCTTGCAATTCGTGCGCGGCTGCCGGCTGTGGGCGTGGATGAACTTGAATTGCTAGTCGTGGATGATGCCTCACTGGACCACACCGCCGAAATCGCACAGGGCTTCGGCGAAGTGCGGCTGGTACGCCACGGAGACAACCGTGGCTATGGGGCGGCATTGAAGACCGGATTCGACTGCGCGCGCGGTGGGTTGATCGGTTTCATCGACGCCGACGGGACCTATCCTCCCGAGCATTTCCCGCAGCTATGCGCCGCGGCGCTCAACGGGGCAGAGCTGGTAATTGGTTCGCGTATGAATGGGGCCGACAGCAAGATGCCGATCACCCGCCGGATTGGGAATCTGTTCTTCGCCAGGTTGCTCACACTGATGGGGCGCCAGTACGTCAGCGACAGTGCAAGTGGAATGCGGGTCTTTCGACGTGAGGTGTTGGAGCGGATACTACCGCTGCCCGACGGTCTCAACCTTACCCCGGTGATGAGCACCCGGGCCATACATGAAGGGATTTCCATGCAGGAGCTGCCCATCCCGTACGACGAGCGGGCCGGACGTTCCAAGCTCAACGTTGTGCGTGACGGCATGTTGTTTCTGAATTCGATGGTTTGGACCGTGCTAACCTACAACCCGGTCCGAATTCTCGGGTCGATCGGGTTGGCGGGGATGGTGCTGGCCGGGTTGGTGGGCATCGCACTGGTCGTGAATCGGTCACGCGGGGTCACCTCGCTCGGCCCATTCGGTGTTGCCGCGGTATACGGCGCGATGATTACAGCAGTTGGCGGTATGAGCATATTCGCATTGGGCACTACCTTTAACTATTTGGTTTCACTGCACGCTGCCCGCCCGATCCGACAAGGTTTGTTTGGTCGTCCACTTTTCACACCGTCCCTCGAGCACCACTTTGGATGGCTCGGCGCGTTGGCGCTTTCGGTGGGGTTGGCCGTGGGCGCCGGCAGTCTGGCGCTGGGCCTCGGCGGCTGGGAAATTGCCCGTTTGTGGCTGTATCTGCTGGGTGCGGCGATGCTGATCTTGCTTGGGATTCAACTGATCATCTTCTGGGTCTTGATCCGGGTCTTGGGGGAACTCATTGACCGTGAAGACTACGGGTCTCGGCGGCTTCAGAATGCCTGATCCGAGGCGAATGAGATGACGGATACCAGGGACCTGATCTGGAAGAATCTGGGTGACCGGCGGATTCCGAAACTTCGGCCGGCGGATTACCCCGACGCCGATCCGATTGTCCGTCAAGGTCTGCTGGCTCGCCCGCGTTCGGAGGAGGCAGTGGACGTGCTGCTGGTTAACCCGCCGACTCCCGACGGCGGCTTATACATTCGGACCCAGCACCGGGTTGGCCGACGGACCCGCGAAAACATGGTTTGGCCTCAGGTGTCGCTGGCCCAGATGGCGGCGCTGCTGCATCCGACTTACAAGGTGGCCGTCATCGACGCCAACGCTGAAAGGATGGGGTGGCCGGAGTTCACGAAGTTGCTAGACAAGTACCAGGCAAAGTACTACCTGACCCAGGTTACCGCTCCTACGCTTGAGAACGACATGTACGGCTGCTTCTTGGCGAAGGCGCGCGGCGCCCTGACCATTGGGTTCGGTACTCACGTAACGGCAATCCCCCGCGAAACATTGCGGCCCTTTCCAGCACTCGACATGGTGCTGGTCGGTGAGCCGGACCTGACGATCCGAGATTTGGTAGATCATCTGGAGGGCAAGGTGCTCCAGCGCCCGCCCGAGGTGGTGAAGCTCTTCGAGAAGCACGACCCCAACTACGCGCCGTCGCTAATGGAGGATGGGACGGCGGATCTATCGGGGATTCGCGGAATCGGATGGAGGGATGCCAGCGAGATCAAGGTCAATCTTCCCCGGAACTTCATCCAGGACCTTGACGACCTCCCAGCCCCGCTGCATGAACTGCTTCCGTTTGATAAGTATCGGATGCCGTTGATCCGTGGCCCGTTCACCTTCATTGTCACCAGCCGCGGATGTCCGGCAGGCTGCACCTATTGCATCAAGCATGTCAGCTACCAATATGGCGCCCGGTTACGCTCCCCCGAGAAGATCATGGATGAGCTGTGGCAGTTAAAGGACCTGGGGCTCAACAACATCCACATGTACGCGGATTTGTTCACGGTAAACAGGGACCAGGTCATGGGACTGTGCAAATTAATGATCGACCAGGCGATCGATATCCGTTGGACATGCAACAGCCGAGTTGACTACGTTGATGAAGAGATGCTGAACGCGATGCATGCCGCGGGAAACTGGCTGATCTCCTGGGGTATTGAGAGCGGCAGCGAACAAATCCTGAAGCATGCGCGCAAGGGAGCCTATCCCGACAAGGCTCGCCGATCGCTGCGGTGGGCGCGTGACGCCGGGATAAAGAACTGGGGCTACTTCATCATCGGGCTACCGGGCGAGAGCGAAGAGACCATCCGCGAGACGATCGAGTTCTCGAAGGAACTGCCGCTCGACATCGCCTTGTTTCATGTCGCGGCCCCCTATCCGGGCACACCGTTCTTCTTTGAGGTGGTCGAAAATGAATGGTTCCGCAAGGGAACTCGCTGGGAGAATGTTGATATGGACGAGGGCACGGTACTCGACTACCCCGGATTGTCTGCGGAACGATTGCTCTATTGGCAGAAGCGGGCGTTCCGGGAATGGGCCCTCCGGCCAAAACCAATCCTGACCTACCTGAAGATGTTGATCTCCGATACTTCGACATTTAAGATCGCACTCGACACGGGCCTGCAGCATCTAAGCTGGGCCGCAACAGACTCGGGACTGAGCGTGCAGTAGCTATGGCAATCCTGCAGAGTGAAGGAGGGACAAATAACATGGAAGAGCCAGCTGAGAAGGCAAGCAAACCGAAGGCGCGGAGCGGAGTTATCGAAGAGTGGATCGGCGATGAGGTCTTCATCTACGATCACTCGAATGGCGACGACGTGCATCACCTTAACGGGGGTGCGGCAGTGATCTGGCTGCTTTGCGATGGGACCCGGGATCTGAATCGAATTGCTAAAGAGATCAGCCAGGCATTCGACCTGCCGCGCAGCAAAGTGTTATCCCAGGTTGAAAAAACTGTAATACAATTCCATCAATTGGCCTTGCTGACAAACTAGGCCAAGATAGACACAATAAGGGGAGTAATTCAAATGCAACAGAACAACGGACTAGCGGCGTCAGAAGACAGCATGACCCGGCGGGGTTTTATCAAGGTAGCCGGCATCGGCGGGCTCGGAATGGTGTACGCCGTCCCTCACATCGACACGCTACAGTCCACGGGGGACGTCAAGAAGTACGGTTCCAGTCTGTCTGACCCCAGTAGCCCATCTAGCAAGTATGGGAGCGCTGGGATGCACTCTGCCGCCGTCTAGCAGTTTCCTCAATCGACTGAACAAACCTCCAAACAGACTTGTAACAGCTTTACTGATTCGGGCCCGTCAGTCCTAGACTGACTTGGCTCGGTAGCGGGTTGGTGGTTGGCCCCATGCCGATCCGTGTTTGTCCATTCGGATTCACCTTCGCGGTTGACATCAATGCTTGCCTGCCCAACGGCAGGAGGTCGCTCATGAATTCACCTGCACCACACGTGGTTGCTCCTGATCTTGCGAAGCTTACCTGGGTATCTTCGGATACCTTCGACGTCCTCGGACAGGCCGTCCTGATTCGGACCAATACAGCCGAGTTAACCAGAATCGTCAGGCTGATGATGGACTCATTTCCCAACCTGAGTGGCGGCGCCGCGCAACCGGATGTCGAGTTTTCAGTGGTGGACAGCTCAGTGGGCAGCAATTCGACCCCGGCAAAGCCGTTCGGCTTGTACATTCAGGATGTGCTATTTCGCGAGACGATCAGTTTCTGGAAACTGGCCAGACTGTTGGAGTGGCGGATCAATGTTCATGTAGCCCAGACGGTGGTCAATTACCTGATCCTGCATGCAGGATCCCTGTCCATCAACGGATCGGGCGTCATGCTCCCGGGTTCATCCCGCTCCGGAAAGACCAGCCTGACGATGTCGCTGCTTCTTCGGGGCGGTGGATATCTTTCTGATGAGATCACGCCGATCTCGCTGAATTCGGGATGGGCGCACGCTTATCCGAAACCTCTCA
>CAZGCX010000062.1:0-12102 GCA_964524585.1 uncultured Anaerolineaceae bacterium | reverse complement strand
AGGTACGGCTCTTCAATCACCGCTTCCATATTCTCCGGATCGGTGACGAAGTAGGGCGAGATGTAGCCGCGATCGAACTGCATGCCTTCCACGTACTCGGTCTCGAACTCGAGACCCTTGGACTCCTCGACCGTGATTACGCCGTCCTTGCCGACTTTATCCATCACTTCGGCGATCAACCCGCCGATTTCCTCGTCCTGCGCGGAGATGGCGGCTACCGAGGAGATCTCTTCCTTGGTCGTGACGTCGATCGCCATTTCGGTGAGTGCGTCCGATACTGCTTTGGCGGCGCGTTCGATGCCGCGCTTCAGCATCATTGGATTGGCGCCGGCCGACAGGTTCTTCAGCCCCTCAGTGACCATGGCGTGCGCCAGCACGGTGGAGGTGGTGGTGCCATCTCCGGCGATGTCGTTGGTCTTGGTGGCCGCCTCTTTGAGCAGCTGGGCGCCCATGTTCTCGTACGGATCCTCAAGCTCGATCTCTTTGGCCACCGTCACCCCGTCGTGGGTGATGGTGGGTGAGCCGAACTTGCGGTCTAAAGCCACGTTGCGACCTTTCGGTCCAAGAGTGGTTGCGACCGCACTGGCCAGGATGTCGATCCCGTCCTTGAGCCGGCGACGAGCGTCTTCCGCGAATGCAAGTTGCTTTGCCGTCATGTTCTAAGATTTCCTCCTGAACTGGTTTGAATTCACTCGCTCAAGATGGCGAGCACATCGCTCTCGCGCAAGATCAAGAGTTTGTCTCCATCCATCTTGATCTCGGTGCCGCCGTACTTGGCAAACAGCACCTTGTCACCGGTCGAGACGTCCATCTCGATCCGATCGCCGTCGTCGTTGCGCGCACCGGGCCCGACGGCCAACACTTCGCCCTTTTGTGGCTTCTCTTTGGCGGTCTCCGGAAGCACGATGCCACTTGGAGTGACTTCTTCCTCCTCCAGCGGCTTGACCACCAGCCGGTCCCCTAACGGTTTGATACTTAGCGACATATGAACTCTCCTGCGTTTTAGATGGTTTCGGACTGACCCCAGACACAACATTCGCTAGTTAGCACTCAGGTCGAGAGAGTGCTAACTAGCGAAGCTAGTGTAACCAAGTTGGTGGGGGTTGTCAAGAACTGGGGGTTGCGGGCACTGGACGGGACCTCGCCGGCGGGAGCTGCCAAAATCAGCCGGGGCGGTTGAGCGTCGTGATCTGGAGAGCCATCCCCGTCGAATTGTGCTCGGGCGATCGCCGTGAGCTCGTCAGCTGTAGCGCTCGAATTGTGCCCTGGCTATCCGGTCCCGGGCGAGAGGCAGCGCTGGCGTCCGTCGGTCACGATGTCCATGATGATCGAGTCGGTTGAGTAGCTTTGCTCGAGCTGATCGAAAATCTGACCGGCGTCAGTACACTCCCCGGCAAAGGCCAGTACCGTACCAAAGGTGTAGTAGTACTCCTGAGTCTGGTCCTGCAAGCTCAAACCGCTCACGCCGGCGGACTGTTCCTGAAGCGGTTGCAGGCTGCACTCCTCATCAGTGTAGCCTTGGCCCCGGCACAACAACCTGGCATATAGCTGAACCGCGGCGCTCGCATCCAACCCAATTGCCTGGGCCTCAACTTCGGAGAGATCGGCTTCGGTGCAGTCCAGCACCCTGAGCCGGCTGCACAGCAGCCAGGCCTGAGTCTCCACATCGCATCCGTTCACCGCGCAGCGCAGCGCGTCCTCGGCGTTTTCGTAATTGCGCGCCTTGAAGTAGGCGATGCCGAGGAAACCCAGCAGTTGAGGGCTCGATGGATCCAGCGAGACCGCCGCTTCCACGTTGCGGGCGGCAGTGATGAACTCACCGTCCTGCAGGTAAGTTCTACCGATCGCCAGGTGCGGGATCGGATCCTTGACGCCGAGCTGGGCGTTTATCAGTGCAGCTTTGCGAAAGCTCGCCAGCGCCAGTTCAGTGTGTCCCAATCGGCGGTGATTGGCGCCAATTCGCAAGTGCAAGAAGGTGAAATTGGGCGCCAGCGTCAGGGCTTGCTGGTAGGCGTCAATCGCTTCCTGGTAATGTCCGGTGCTCTCCAGCACGATCCCGTGAACCCGCAGCACGTCCATGTCGGCTGCACCGGAGTCCAGCGCCTGAGCGATCTCGTCCTCGGCCTGGGCATAGTTCTGCTGGTCGACCTGCAGCTCGGCGTCAAATGCCAGGGCCAAGGTGTCCGAGCCTTCCGCGAACTGGGCGCGGTTGTAGGCCTCTTCCGCTACCCGGACATAGTCCTGCCGTTCCGCCTGCCGTTCCGGCACGCTTTCGATGGCACTCGCCAACCAATCGTAGACCAGGATGCGGATTGCCCAGGCGTATCCGTTCTGGTCGTCTAGCTCGACTGCGCGGTCGATCGAGGCCTTGGCGGCCTGCAGCCGCTGCCACTCTTCTTCCGGGGTTGCCGTCAGCGCGCTGGAGTAGGTCTGGATCCGTGCCAGCTTGGCCCACACCACTGCTTCGCCCGGCGCCAGACTGACCGCCTGCTGGTAGGCGGCGATGGCCTTTACCAGGTCGCCAGAGGAGAAGTGTGCCTCCGCCTCCTCCTGATAGGAGCGCGCAGTGCGAGTACTGGTCGGTGTCGGCAGGAATAGCGGTTTTACCCGCTGAGTCTCTACCAACCGGGTCAGCAGAACGCCGCCAGCGATCAGTCCGATCAGGATTGCCACCCGAACCGGCCGGCTGCGCTGCGCCGTTTCACCGAACGGCATTCGATCACCTTTGAGTTGCATGTGGAAAGCCGGGGGTCAGCCCTCGGGGGTCGCCGGTGGTCCGAGCTCGCCGCACAGCACCAGGATCTGCTCGGCGTTGGCCGCCGCGATCTCGTTGTCGGGAACCCCAGTGACCAGCATCTCGGCCACGCCGATCGCCTGGCCGCACTGCGACTGCCGGGCCAGCGCCAGGCCGTACATGGAGTACACGTCAACCACCAGTGGGTCGCCTGGATCAAGCGGCATGCCCCGGACCGCAACCCCATCCTGGTAGGTGCCACCCTGAATGGCCAGCGAGAGCGAGGCGATCGCTGACTGGTAGTCGCCATTCTTATAGAACATGCGCCCCAGGTCGCCGTGCAGCCTTGCCTGCTCGGGGTCGAGGTCGACCGCGCTCTGAGCATATTGGCTGGCTTTGCCGAATTCGCCATCGCTGGCATAAGCCTGCACGATCAGTCGCAGCGGTACCACGTCGTCCGGTGAAAAGGTGCTGGCCCGCAGGTAGCTCTGCAGTGCCTGATCAATCTCGCCCAGGTTGAAGTACATGTTGCCGATCGAGATGTGCAGCAGTGCCAGGTTGGGATTGATGCGCAGTGCGCTCTGGTAGGCCTCGAAGGCCAGCTGGTAGTTTCCGGTCCGCTCCCAAACGTAGCCTAAGGCGCGCTGCGCCTCCAGCAGGTTGGGGTCCATCTGTACGGCCAGCTCGGCCTGGTCGCGGGCGTCTTGAAAGGCAGAGATGTCATCGTCGATGATCACCTCGGCGTACAAGGCGTGCACCAGAGCGGAGTTCGGGTCAAGCTGGATCGCCCGCTCAAGCTTCTCTCGCGCCTCGGCGATGTCAGCCAGCTCTGGATGGGTCTGAGACTGGAAGTCCAGCGCCCAGCCCAGCACCGCGTTGGCCATTGCCGAGTTCGGATCCAGCAAGACTGCGTTGCTGGCATTCGTGACTGCCTTGTCATAGTCCCCCGCGAACACCTGCACCCGCGCCAGCTGGCTGTAGTAGTTCACCTGCTCCGGATCGGCCTGGATTGCCTGCCGGTAGGCGGATTCGGCCTGCCGCAGGTTGCCGGCCTGAAACAGGCTCTCGGCTTCAAGAATGATCGATGCCGCGCTGCGGGTGGGGATGGCGGTGACGACGAACAGTGGAGCGGTTTGCGGCACCACGATGCGCTCCACGTAGATCAGTCCGGCGATCAGCAGCAGCAGGACCAGCACCCGCAAAGGGCTGTTCCGTCGTTTGCGCCGTTTGCGTGTGTTCCACTTACTTCCGCTGAGGTACATCGAGGGTGGAGCATCATACCATTCCGATTTTTGAAGCGTCAAGCAGGCCCCATTGGGCCGGGTATTCCGATCGGCAAGACATGAGACTGCACGGCTGAGGTTCGGCCATTTGCGAGGGCATTCACGGAGGCGAGCGCAGCGGTCCAATGATTGACAAACCACGGCCCGCCACAGCGAGCGAGGCAGACCGCTACGGTATAATGCCGCCCGTGCCTGCTGAAGGTCCTGGCGGCCACTACCCCTCGCAGGAAGAGACCATTCGTCACAACGTTGCCCGGTCCGGAGGGTCCGTGTTCCGCACGCTGCGTTGGGTCATTCCGCTTACCCTGCTCCTACTGGCGATCGCCGCAGGTCTGGGATACCTGATCGGCGGCCGAGAACAACAGCAGGCGCGTGTGGGCGAAGTTCAGCGCATCATCACCGAGCAATTCGCCCTGGGCCTGCTCGACCTGGACCAGGAGCGCTACCAGCTTGCTCGCCAGCGGTTCGAATACATCATCCGGCTGGACCCATCCTTCCCGGAGGCTCCGGAGAAGCTGGCCCAAGCACTGCTCGGACTGAGCGAGCCGCTCGTCTCACCAACGGTGATCTCGGCCACGCCAACCCCCAACTTGGATCCGGTGCAAGACATTTTGGAGGCAGCCAAGGCGGCCTACGCACAAGGAGACTGGAACGCAACCATTGAGCAGCTCCTGTCCTTGCGCGCCAAAGACCCTGAGTTCCAGGCGATTGAGGTGGACGGATTGATGTACGCCGCGCTGCGCAACCGTGGCCTGCGCCGCATCTCGGTCGATAAGCAATTGGAAGAGGGAATGTACGATCTCAGCCTGGCGGAGAGCTTTGCTCCCCTGGACGAGGAGGCCAGCAATTGGCGGAGTTGGGCTCAGCTGTACCTGACCGCCAACAGCTATTTTGGGTTGAACTGGGAACAAGCATCGTTCTACTTCGAAGTTGTGTACCGGGTCGCTCCCGGCATCCGCAATGACGTGACCTGGAAGTACGCCTTCTCGACCCAGATGTACGCCTTGCAGCTGGCCGGAGCAGGTGACCCCTGCATGGCGGAAGATATCCTGGACATTTCTCTGGAGGTTCTGGCCAACGAGGAGTTGGAGCCGACCGCCACCGCGGTGCGCAACAGCTGTCGAACGGCGACTGCCCCACCTCCAGCACCGCCTCCGACCGAAACGCCAGCCGGCACGCTGGAGCCAACCCCTAGCGAGACCGCCACGCCGGAAGGCGGGGGCTGACGCTCACTGTGACGGGTCTGCGACTGGCCGCCGCAATGGACGCCTGAGCAATGTCAGCGCTCGCCCGCGGGCTGCACCTGGCGGCCGCGATGGACTCCTGACCAATGTTGGCGCTCGCCTTTTGGCTGCACATGGCGGCCACCATCATCTGGATCGGCGGCCTGTTCTTTCAGTCGGTGATCTTGGCGCCGGCGCTATCCCGAATCGACGATCCTGCCGCGTTGCTGGAGCGACTGCAGAATCGCTTCCAGCCGCTGGCCTGGCTGAGCCTGGCGGTGCTGGTCGGCACCGGCCTGGTGCAAATGTCGGCCAACGCCAACTACGAAGGCGTGTTGGCCATCTCCAATGCCTGGTCGAGAGCACTGCTCGCCAAACATCTGACGATCGGTTTGATGTTCCTGATCGCCGCCTACCAGACTTGGGTGCTGCAGCCCAGGCTGGCCCGCCTGGCAATGCTGAATCAGTCGGGCCAGCTTCAGCAGCGCTACAGTCGCCTGGCACAGATCAACCTGGCGCTCGGCATCCTGGTCCTTGGGCTGACGGCTCTGGCGCGTACGGTCTGATTCGAGGTCCGGAAAACCCCGAACCTGACTTTCCCCCGGTTACCCACCTGAATCTCGCACCCCTTCCCCGAGCCGCGACCCGGCGGCTCCGGCTCGGCTCCAACACCCCAAAGCGGCATGCATCTTGCATCCTCTGCCATTGCAACCAGGAGGCAGAAATGCTCATTCAAGTGCTACTCTGGGGCGGGATCATCACCCTCTACATGGCAATCGCTGGCGCGGTCGGGGCGTTTTCTCGACAGGCCTTTCAACACGGTATGCGCTCATCCGGGCGCACCTTGGCGGCGGGGTACACCTTCGCGCTTTTCCTGCCGTCCACCGCCTTTGTCTTCGCCATTAATGAGTGGCCTGCCTGGGGCCGGATCGTATTGTTCGTGGGTGGATTGTTCGCGGTCTGGGTCGCCTACGAACGACCGCATTGGGCGCCTCGCATGTTGTGGCAGAGCGTATTTGCTCACCGCTACTTGGCCGGCGTAATGTCCTTGACCGCTCTGTGGGGAATCAGCCAGGCGCTATCCGGCTCGCCGGCGGCGCCGATGCTGATCGCCGTTTCAGCTGTGGGTGCAGCGGCTGCTTCCAGCGGAACTTCACTGTCGCTGCCGAAGCTCGAGAACGGATAGGCCCCAGCGCTTGCTGCCCCTACCAATCGGCCGTGGTCCTTCGACCCTGGCGGTGAGCGGGCGGGCAATTGCTCGCCCGTTTCGATTCTGAGTGACTTTGGCCGATACATCCTGCACGTTCTCGAACTCCGCGCCGACCAGTACGGGGGGCGTGGCAGCGGCCGGCGAGCCGCTTGGGGTACAATGACGCGCCCCGCCCAGCTCCAACTTGCTCAGGAACGGACTTGTTTGAATTTATCTTTCTCGGAACTTCGGCGTCTGCCCCCTCGGTCCACCGCGGACTGAGCGCGAACATTGTCAGCTTCCGCGACTACCGCTTTCTGATCGACTGCGGCGAAGGCACTCAGCGCCAGATTCTGCGCTCGGGCGTTGGATTCCGCCGGCTCAATCGCATCTTGATTACCCACGGCCACCTGGACCACATCCTGGGGCTGGCCGGCCTGCTCTCGACCTTCGCCCGATGGGAGGCGGTCGATCAGCTGCAAATCTGGGCCAGCCCATGGGCGCTTGACCGGATCCATGACCTGCTGTTTGGCGTGGTGCTGCGCGGTGCTCGGCCGCCAGTACAGGTCGACCTGATTCCGATCGAGGCCGGCACCATCCTGGAGGACCCGGATCTGCGGCTGGAGGCCTTCCCAGTGCGTCATCGTGGAAAGGGGACCTTCGGCTTCGCCTTCGAGCAAACCGCCCACCGGCCGTTCCTGACCGAACGAGCCGCGGAGCTGAACCTGCCTGAAGGGCCGATCCGGCGGGAGCTGGCCAGCGGCCGGCCGGTACAACTGCCGGACGGCACGGAAATCCAGCCGGACCAGGTGTTAGGGCCCCCGCGCCGCGGCGCGCGCTTGGTTCACGTAGGGGACTGCGGCAGCACCAAAGGTCTGCAAGAGCCGTGCTCGGAAGCCGATGGGCTGGTAATCGAAGCCACCTATCTGGAGAGCGATGCCGAACTCGCCAGGAACTTCGGTCACCTGACCGCCCGGCAGGCGGCGGAGCTGGCTGCCGAATCCGGGGTGGGCCACCTGTACCTGACCCACATCTCCCGCCGCTACCGCGAGTCACAGATCCGCGATGAAGCGCAGGAGGTCTTCCCCAACGTGACCGTCGCTCGGGATTTCGACCGCTTCCGCATCCGGCGCTCAGGAGCCGAGATTGACCATATCGAGGTCGAAGATTAGAATTCGGGCCGGAGCACCAGACCATGCCGATTTACGAATACGTATGCTTGGATTGCCAGGCACCATTTGAAGCGCTGCGGCCGATGGCCGAGGCGGATGCGCCAATCGTCTGCCAGGAGTGCGAAAGCGAGCACACCTCGCGCACCCTGTCAGTGTTCTACGCTCAATCCAACGGTAAGCCGCTGGCCGCCACCACCGGCGCGACCTGCGCCTGCGGCGGCGCGTGCTCGTGTTCCAGCCTCAACTGACCGCAGCGGCCACACTTAGGAAGCGACGCCGGCGAGAACTCGCCGGCGTTTTTTTTACCCTAATGGATGAGCTCCCTGCAGCGCTCAGGTGGGCGATCTGGCGGGGTTTCCAGGCCCACACAGACTGGGCGGAGGTTCGCTCTCAGTTCTGCTCGTCTGCGTTGGCGGTCGGCCGCACCTTAAAGCCCTCCAGCGGGTCCGTCGCCTCGTCCCAATCGACCTGCACCACGTCCACTCGCGCCGCAGGGGGGCCGTTCTCACACCAGGCGAGGATGCGCTCGACGTCTGCCTTGGCGCCCTGAAACAATGCTTCCACCCGCCCATCCCACAGGTTTCGCACCCAGCCGCTCAGGCCCAGCTTCAGCGCTTCGTGATAGGTGTAGTAGCGGAAACTGACTCCCTGAACCCGGCCGGAAATCAGTGCCCTCGCCTGTGATTCGGTCATGATTCCCTCCCACGTTTGTTGGTGCCCCCGGCCTCATGACTGGGCCATGCTGTCAACCTACCAACGAACCTCGCGATCCAGGCTAGCGCATCAGGTGCAGGATCCCGGAGCGCTCCGCCAAGCTGAGCAGCGGCCCTGGAAGCACGCCGAGCACGAAGGTCGCTACTGCGGTCAGCCCAACGGTCGCGTTCAGCCAGCCTTCCGAGCGAGTAGCGGGTTCGCCTGGCCGCATGTACATCATGATCACCACCCGCAGGTAGTAGTAGGCCGAGACCAGCGAGGTGATCACTCCCACCAACGCCAGACCGATCTGGCCAGCGTCGATCGCAGCCCGGAAGATGAAGAACTTGCCGATGAATCCCACTGTGGGAGGCAGCCCGGTGAGCGACAGCATGAAGAGCGCCATGGCTAGCGCCAATCCCGGACGGCGACGTGACAATCCGGCGTAGTCCGCCAACGCCAGCCCCTCGCCTTCGGCACGCTCCACCGCCAGCACGACCGCCCAGGCGCCCAGATTCGAAAACATGTAGGCCAGTAGGTAGAACAGCGCGGCGCTGACGGCCTGATCGGCGACTCGGGCCTGCGAGGCCGCCGGAAGCGCCATCAGGATGTATCCGGCGTGGGCAATGCTGGAGTAGGCCAGCATGCGCTTGATGCTGGTCTGAGCGATCGCGGCGATATTCCCCCACGCCATGGTCAACGCCGCCACCCCAATCGCCAGCGGTCCCCAGGCCGCTCCCAAGGCCGGAAAGGCGGTTAGGAAAATCCGCAGCAAGGCGGCAAAGCCGCCGGCCTTGGCGCCCACCGACATGAAGGCCACTACCGAAGATGGGGCGCCGTCATATACGTCCGGAATCCACATGTGAAACGGCACTGCCGCCACCTTGAAACCAAGGCCGACCAGCAGCAAGGCTGCGCCCACCAGCAGCAGCCGCTGATCGAGGGCGGAACCGGCCGCGATTGCCGCAATGTTGGTGGTTCCCGTCGCGCCGAAGATCAAGGCGATGCCATAGACCAGGAATCCGGAGGCGAAGGCACCCAGGATGAAATACTTCATGGCAGACTCCTGGGAGGCCTTGTCCGGTGCGGCGAACCCGGATAGCACGTACAGCGGCAGCGACAACAATTCGATTGCCACGAAAACCACGATCAGGTCGCCCGCCAGGCTCATCAGCATCATGCCGCTGATGGTGAACAGCATCAAAGAGTAGTACTCGCCACGCTCGATGCCCATCCGGCGCAGATAGTCATAGGCCACTGCGATTCCCATCAACCCGGTGACCAGGAACACCACCTGGAAGAAACTGGCGTAGCCGTCGGCGACGATCATCCCGCCGAAGGCGCTCTCCGCCCTTCCCCAGCGTAGGGCGCTCAGCACCAGCGCCTCGACCATACCGGCCGCGGCCAGCAAGGCAGTAATCCCCTTGTTGCGGATGAACAGATCGGCCACCAGCACCACGCAGGCCCAAGCTGAAATGAACAAGAAAGGAAGAGCTGCCAGCAGGTCGGAACTGCTCATCGCATGGCCAGCGCAGCGGTGCTCAGTACCCGCACCAGCTTGTCCACCGCCGGCGCCATCAGGCTGAAGAAGGGTTTCGGGAACAGGCCGATCCAGAAGATGAAGAACAGGATCGGCACCAAGGTGACAATCTCGCGAGTCGATAGGTCGACCAGCTTCTTGTTCGCTGGTTTCTCCAGTGGTCCCAAGAAAAGCTTCTGGAACATGTACAGCATGTAGATCGCGGCCAGGATCACCCCCGCCGCGGCGAACCCAGCGAACCAGGGCGAGCCGATCGCCTCCGACCCGAAGGATCCCAGGAGTATGGTGAATTCACCCACGAATCCGTTCAGGCCCGGCAGCCCCATGGAGGACAGCGTTACCACCAGCGTGAGCGCGGCGTAGACCGGCATCACCTTCCACAGCCCCCCGAAGGCCTCCATATCGCGCGTGTGGCGGCGCTCGTAGATCATCCCGACGATCAAGAACAAAGCCCCGGTGCTCAACCCGTGGTTGACCATTTGCAGAATCCCACCCTGGATGCCTTGCGGGTTGAGGGCGAACAGGCCCAACATGACGAACCCGAGGTGGCTCACCGAGGAGTACGCCACCAGTTTCTTGACGTCCTTCTGTGCGTATGAGACCGCCGCGCCATACAGGATTCCGATCACCGCCAGCAATGCCATCCACGGCGCCAGCCGGAGCGAGGCTTGTGGAAACAGCGCCAGATTGAAGCGCAAGAAACCGTAGGTGCCGAGCTTCAGCAGGACCCCTGCCAGGATCACCGAGCCGGCGGTCGGCGCCTCGACGTGGGCATCCGGCAGCCAGGAATGCAGTGGCCACATCGGCACCTTGATCGCAAAGGCTGCGGCGAAGGCCAGGAACAGCCAGATCTGCGTGCCGGCAGGGATCCCGCCGCTGGCGATCAGCTCCGGCAGTGAGAAGGTTCCGCCGCGCAACCCCAGCCACAAGATGGCCAGCAGCATCAAGATCGAGCCGGCCATGGTGTACAGGAAGAACTTGATCGCGGCGTACATACGGCGCTCGCCGCCCCACACCCCGATCAGGAAGTACATCGGGACCAGGGTGAACTCCCAGAAGATGTAGAACAAGAACAAATCCATCGCCAGGAACACGCCCACCATCCCTACCTCGAGCAACAGGAAGAAGGCCATGAATTCCTTCACCCGATCCTGGATTGCGCTCCAGGTCGACAGGATCGAGATCGGCGTCAGAAAAGTGGTCAGCAGCACTAACAGCATGCTCAGCCCGTCCACCGCCAGGTGGTACTCGATGGTCCAACCTGCGATCCGGATCCACGGGACTCGCACGACCAGCTGCAGCTCCGGATCGGTGGAATCGAAACCCAGCAATGCGACCAGCGAGATCCCAAAGGTCAAGATCGAGGTCGCCAGCGCGACCATCCGGATCTCTTCCTGCCGCTCGCTGGGCAGCACCAACACCAGCAGCACGCCGGCGATCGGGAAGAAAACAAGTAGGGTCAGGATCCAGGCATCCATAGCGTTCCTTTGAAATCTAGCGAATCAGCAGATAACTCAGCATCAGTACCAGGCCGATGAACACCGAAATGGCGTAGTTTCGTACATAACCGGTTTCGATTCCGCGCAGCCAAGTCGCCAGAGCGCGCGTGAGGTCAGCCAGCCGGGCGGTGGCGCCATCGATGATCGGCAGGTCGAAACCTTCTGCCAGCCACCGTGCTCCGGTACGGAATGATCGTGCCAAGACCTGGTCGTGGAACCAGTCGTGCCAAAACCGTCCATCCAGCGTGTCGGCCAGGAAGGCAGACAGCCGTACATAGCCTCGGGCAAACACCGCCTGATACAGGTCGTCCACCCACCACTTGTTAACGATTCCGGTCCAAACTGGACCAAGTGCGGCGGCCAACGGATCCCGTTGGAACCCCTTCCGCAGCGTCTTCCGACCGTAGACCGTCCAGGCCAGCCCCAAGCCGGCCAGCGCCAACCCGGTCGAGATCCCCGCCACCAGCGGGCTGAACTCGCCGGGGTGCAGCTGCTCCAACGTGTGCTCCAGGAAAAGAGTCAGCGGATGCAGTCCGGGCAGGTTGATCGCGCCGCCGAGCACCGCCAGCGCGGCCAGCAACACCAGCGGCACCACCATCACCGGCGGGTTTTCGCTGGCCGATTTGGCCGCCGCCGAACGTGGACGGCCACCAAATACCATCAGCAGTTGACGGCCGATGTAAAAGGCGGTTAGAAAGGCAGCCGCGGTCAACAGCCAATACACCAGCGGATTGAGTCCAGCCGCCTCGGCCAGGATCTCGTCTTTGGA
>CAZGCX010000061.1:0-12267 GCA_964524585.1 uncultured Anaerolineaceae bacterium | reverse complement strand
GCCGCTAGCCCGGCCGCCAACTCGGACGGCTCAACCGGTCGGGTCCCACTCGCCAACCGCTCCGCCGAGTCCGGGTCATGAAGCTCGGCAGGGCTTCCGTAGCCGCGGTGAACCCAATCGCGCCACACACCGCTCCAGACTTCAAGCAAGACACGCACTCGCTCGCGCTGGGCTGGCAATGGGCCCCGGCCGATCAGCCGCTGCACTTCGGCGAAGCGTTCCACCCGCCCGGTGCCTAGCAGACCCACCAACTCGCTCACTGCCAGTGAACGTTGTTCCAGCAGCTGCGGGTCTTCGGACAGAGCGATCGCGACACCCGGGCGCCCGGCCGCCAGGGCTGCCAGCGAGCCGGCTTCTGCCGAATCGAGACCCCGTTGAACCAGTGCGGCCTCAATCGCGCCCCGCTCCACGCTTCGCAGCGCAAGCTGTTCGCAACGGGAACTTACCGTCAGGGGTAGCGAGTCAATGTCGGGGGCCGTCAGCAGCAGGATGACTTTGGGCGGCGGCTCTTCCAGGATCTTGAGCAGCGCGTTGGCCGCACTCTCCGTGGCCAGATGGAAGTCGGTAAGTATCGCCACCCGCCACCGTCCCTCATAGGGCGCCAGGGCCAACTTGGCCTGCAGTTCGCGGATCTCGTCAATCTTGGTCGTGCCGTCCGGCGCGACCAGATGCAGATCTGGGTACCGCTCCACAGGGGTCAGACTGCATGAACGGCAATCCGGCCTGCCGCATAGCTCCCCCGGCGACTCCGCATTACTGCAGTTCAAAGCCTGCGCGAATCTCATCGCCAGACTGCGCTTCCCCAGCCCAGCCGGCCCGGTGATCAGATAGGCGTGGCGGACCGCGGACTGTGCGATGTGGCGTTGCAACAGCGCCTCAGCCCAGTCATGCCCGATCAGCCCCCAACTCATTCGGCCATTGTATCCCGACGGTTGGCGGGATAGGATAGGCGGGAAGCTGATGACCGACCCAAACGAAGATTGGCTGGGGCTTTCCGAGACCGCCGCCCTGCTGGGTGTGCACCCCTCCACGGTACGGGCCTGGGCCGACCAGGGAAAGCTGCCGGTCCACCGCACCGCCGGTGGCCATCGCCGCTTCCTGCGGGCGGAAATCGACCGGTGGTCGGCCTCCGGTCGCCGCACTGGAACCAACGAGGCCCAACTGGTGATAGAAAATGTCATCGGCCGGACTCGCCTGGAGATGCCGCGCCTGCTCGACCAGGCGTGGTACTCCAGACTGACCGAGTCCCAGCGGACTGCCTACCGAGAGGAATCGCGCCGGCTGCTCGCCCAGGTCGGCGGGCTAATCGGCAAAGCCGCGGCCGAACAAGCGGTGCGGCTCGGCCACGACTACGCCCGCATCAGTCTCGAAGCGCAGATGAGTCTGGCTGAGGCAGTGGAGGCCTTCCTGTTCTTCCGCGGCTTTCTCTTGGAAAGCATCTTCAAACTCTCCGAGGTGCAGGCGGCCCAGACCTGGGGGCCGATGTACAAACAAGCTACGCTGTTCACCGATCAGGTGCTGCTGGCGCTGATTGCAGGGTACGACTCGCCCGACACGGTATAATCCTCGCCCTCCCACATGTTAGAACCTCTTCGCAACATGCTCAACCAACCGCTTCTGAACCGCATCCGCCGCAACCACGGCCTGGAACACGCAACGATCCACATGTTGAGCGCCCGTTATCCGCGGACCCCGATCGCCGGCCGGGCCGACCGCAACGGATTCATGATCTTGGGCAGACTCCCAACTCAGGCGGTCCAGGAGTGCACCGAGGAGGCGTTGGCCCGGCTGCGGGCCGGCGAGGTCAATCTGGCCATCCACCCGAATTGCGGCACCAGCTTCTTGACCGCTGCGGTGCTGGCCGGACTGGCGTCGTACACCTCACTGCTTGGGGGCCGCACTACGCACTGGCGCGATCGATTGGAGCGCCTGCCACTGGCGATCACCGCCACCGTATTGGCACTCATTGTGGCGCAGCCGCTCGGTGCTGCAGCGCAGCGACATATCACCACTTCCGGTGAACTCGGCGACCTGCGCCTGATCCAGGTCCGCCGCACCAGCCCCCGGCTGCACCGCATCCTCACCGCCGGCTAGTATGCAGCCGCCGTCGGTCTACTTGTTCTACGGCGACGATCCGCTCAACCTTCGCCAGGCCGTCGACTCGCTACGCGACCGGCTCGGCGATTCGGCTGACCTCAACCTTCAGCGCTTCAACGCCAACACCCTCGACCTCAACCAGCTTGCTGCCGCCTGCCAGGCACTGCCTTTCCTGGCCGAGCGGAGAGTGGTCATCATTGAGAACGCCGAACGCCTGGCGGGCGGGACAGACTTCCGCCGTGGGTTGGAGCAGCTGCTCGAGTCGCTGCCTCCCAGTACCGCGCTGGTTTTTGCCGCCGCGCTTGAGCCCGGCAACCGATCAGCCGAGAAGGATTTCCAGAAACGCTCACCGATCCTGGACTGGACCAACGCACATCCTGATGTCAGCTACGTTCGGCGCTTCGCGCGGCTCACTGGAGCAGCCTTTGCCCGCTGGCTAATCGACCACGCCGCCGAGCGTAAGGCGACGCTCGAGCCCCAGGCAGCCGAGTTGCTGGCGGCCCTGGTCGACGAAGACCCATTGCTTGCGGAACAGGAGCTCAGCAAGCTGGTGGACTATGCCGGCGAACAGGGCGCGATCACCGCTGCCAGCATCGAAAAGCTGACGCCGATGTACGGCCAGACGGACATTTTCGAGGTGGTGGACGGTTTGGGCCGCGGAGGCGAATCCCTGCTGAAGTTACATCGGCTTCTGCAGGAGCAAGATCCGGCCTACGTCTTCCTGATGGTCGTGCGGCAGTTCCGGCTGCTGCTTCAGGCCCGGCAGGCGCTGGACGACGGCCAGGATCCGGGTCAGGTACTCGGTGTGCCGGCGTTCGTGGCCAGGAAGGTGGCCTCGCAAGCCACCAGTTTCACTCTGCAAGCTCTGGAGTCTTTCTATCATCAACTGGTTGCGCTGGATGTAGCGGTCAAGCGAGGCGAAGCGAACCTGGAGTTGGACCTGGTGCCCGTGCTCGCCAGCTTCTCCCCGGTCATGAACTCGGCTTAGCACCGCTGCACCTCATGCCAGCCGCAGCACTGACACGGACATGGGCTATCACAGAGCGTTCGCTGATCCGGCCGGTTCCGGTTCCGGCTTTACGCCAATCCAGAAGTGATTGGGCAGCACAGTTTCAAGCGTTTGCAGCTCAACCTGACCGACCCGGGCCGGCAGCGCACCCTCCTCGATTTGCGGATTCATCAGGCACAGCGTTGGGGCCTGACCGTACTTCTCACGGTAGTAGCGGGCCGCTTGCTCCACTCGCTGTTCCACCCCAACCGCCGCATTTGAGTCAAACCACAGCATTCCAATCTTCATTTTTTCTCCCTTGGGCTCGTCAGTGAGCCAGCTTCCAGTGAATTCTGGCCCGTCCGTATCGGGCGCAGTCTGGCCGATGTGCGTAGGCTGGGCCGACTGAGCAGCAGCTGGTCGATCTCCCAGCTGGCGTCGTGCTGGGACACCTGGCAGCGCATCCCGGAATCGGTGCGCAGCTGGTAGCGGCCTCCCTCCAGCAACCGAATCACTTCCCGCACGCGATGCCGGCGGCCGCGCCAGCTGAATTCCAATGGGGTAGCTGCCCGGTCGGTGGCGTGAATTCGAATCGGCTCCCCGATGCGCCCCGCCCTCATTGCAGGAACAGCTCCGCCATTTGCGGCTCACGCGCCAGTGGAAGGACTGCTGGCAACCACTGCGCGCCGCGGCTGCGAGCGCGCAATGCACGTACCACCCGATTCAGATCGGCGGCCGGTAAGTAGGCGGCCTGGAATTCGAGGACGCTATCCAGCTCGAACCGCCCGGTCGCCAGACCGCGAGCCACCCGGCAGTCCGCTCGGGTCATCGGCGGACCGCCCGCCAACATGAGCCGGATCCTGGAGCCGCTCAGCCGATCCATGCAGCGCTGCAGGAGGTTCAGCTCGATCGGGGCGTCAACTGCTGCGATCCAATCCGGCCCACTGATCCCCCCAGCTCGCCTGCGGGCTGCCTCCAGCTCCAACTGCCGTAGTAGCCGGTGCCCGGCATCGAGGCCGATGGCCAGCCGCCGCTGCATCTGCGGCAATCCCTCCAGCAGACTGAGCTGGCGGCCGTCCGCATCAATTCCCAGACAGCGCAGTTCAGCCGGGGAGCGATCCAGGCAGAGCGAGACCAGAGCCGTCCGCAGCAGTTCTGACTTGCCGGCGCCGCTCGGCCCAACGATCTGCAGATGCCGGGTGGCAAGATCCACTACCGCCGGCCGGCCGTCGGCACGCATGCCCAGTACCGCCTGCCCGGCCGGCAGATCGCCGATCAACTCATGAAGCGCCAGCAACCGCAAGGGGTCGAACATATGTTCTTATTATACGCACATTTGTTCTAGAGTCAAGCTTCAGGTCTCTGAAACCCGGCTGGGTGCCCTCTGGATGCTCGCCCGCAAGTCAGCCGCAAGGACCGGCATGCTAAAATTCCGCGCGCCCTGCGATGGTTGATCCCACAATGATCTCGGACTTGCTGCGACTGGCCTCGGTCGTCGTGCTGGTGCTTGCCAACGGATTCTTCGTTGCGGCCGAGTTTGCTCTGGTCAGCGTACGCCCCACCCGGGTGGCCGAGCTGATCGCGCGCGGCAACCGCGGCGCCCGCTGGGTTCAGAAGGCGATCGAGAATCCGGATCGCTTCATCGCCGCCACTCAGCTGGGCATCACGCTGGCCAGCCTGGGTCTGGGTTGGATTGGGGAGCCGGCGCTCAGCCGATTGCTGCAACCGATCGTGGACCTGTTCCCGGCCGAAATCGAGAGCCAGCTCTCACATAGTCTGTCCGCCGGCCTGGCCTTCGCACTCATTACCTTCCTGCACGTGGTGGTGGGCGAACTTGCGCCCAAGTCGATCGCGCTGCAGAACCCGGAACGGACCTCTTTGCTGGTCGCTCGCCCGACGGTCTGGACCGAGCGGATCTTCAAGCCTTTCATTTGGGCGCTGAACGGCACCGGCAATTGGCTGCTGCGGCTGGTCGGGGTCGAGCCGGCCGAGGCGCACGAGCTGGTGCACTCGGTCGAGGAACTCAAGATGCTGGTCTCGGATTCGGCCCGCAGTGGAGTGGTCGCCGACTCGGCGCAGGAGATGCTGTACGCAGTGTTTGAGTTCGGCGAGACGCTGGTTCGGCAGGTCATGGTGCCGCGCACCGAGATGATCGCCGTGCCATCGGAGGCCGATCTACAGGACATTCTGGACGCCGCCTCCGACAGCAGCGTCTCCAAGATGCCGGTCTATGAAGATGACCTGGATCACATCGTGGGCGTGGTGCACCTGCGCGACGTCGTTCAGGCGCTGCAGCAGCCGGAGGAGCGCGGGGTGACTGCCGGCGAGCTGAAGCGGGAGACGATCTACATTCCGGAAGCGGCGCAGGTCGGGACCCTGCTGCAAGTCTTCCGTGCCCAGCACCGGCATATGGCAATCGTATTGGACGAGTACGGTGGAACCGCCGGAGTGGTCACGCTGGAAGACCTGCTGGAAGAGATTTTCGGCGAGGTCAGCGACCCGTTCGATCAGGGCTCGGAAATCCAATCATTGCCTGACGGCACCTCGCTGGTGGATGGATTGACATTGATCGACGAGGTCAACGAGCGCTTCGGGCTGGAGCTGTCCGATCCACACTACGATACGATCGCCGGCTTCATCCTGGGCCGGCTGGGCCGGCTGGCCAAGCTGGGCGACACGATTGTGGCCGACGGCGCCCGGCTGCGGGTGGTGGCGATGGACGGCCGGCGGGTGGCGCGAGTGTGGCTGTTCCCCCGTGGCTCCGCCCAACCCCAGCCGGTGGATTGAGCAGAGCGAAGTGCCTGCGCACGCAAATCGTGCCCGCACGAGTATGGCACTGAGCACAATGCCAAACCCCCGCAGGACAAAGCCGGCACCGACATAGCTGCGCCCATAACACCGATGTACGTCGAAGTTGCGGTCAACCACCCCGCGGTGCGGGGCACCTTCCATTACCACCTACCGGAGGAGCTTCGGGGGGCAGTTCGCCCCGGCCACCTGGTGGTGGCGCCCTTTGGTCCGCGCCGGGTGCAGGGAGTGGTCACCGACACGCCCACCGTGCCGGAGGTAGAGCAGACTCGGCCAATCTATGAGCTGCTGGATCCGGAGCCGGTGCTGACCTCAGCACAGCTGGACTTGGCGCGCTGGATGGCGGCCTACTACCACTCGCCGCTGATCGACTGCCTGACCCTGATGCTGCCTCCCGGGATGAGCCAGCCGGCCGACTCGCTTTACACGCTGATCGAACTGGAGGCAGTGGGCGAGAGCAACGCTCAGCAGCGGCTGATCAAGTTGCTGTTGAAACGCGGGCCGCTTCGTGGACGTCAGATCGCCCGCTCGCTCTCCCGGCTTGAGTGGCGCCCGGCTGCCGATAGTTTGGTTCGACAGCAGGTGATCGGGCGGTCCCCGGTGCTCAAACCGCCGAGCGTGTCACCGCGCACCATTCGGACCGTCCGTCTGGTCGTCCCGCCGGAGCAGGCCCAGGCCGCTTTCGGCGATCTCGGGCGGGCAGGCGGGCAGGCGGCCGCCCGGCGCCAGGCCGCCATGGAGGCGCTGCTGCAACAGCGCCGGCCGCTGGAGACCGCCTGGCTGTATAGCGAAACCGGAGTCAATTCCAGCGACCTGCGTCTGTTGGAGAAACGGGGACTGGTGGCCTTCGGCGGGCTGGAGGTCTGGCGCGATCCGCTGGCTGAGCTGGAATACTTGCCGACCGATCCGCCGCAGTTAACCCCCGACCAGCAGCAGGTCTGGCAGCCGATCGAGCGCGCCATTCAGGCTGGTGAGCCGCAGGCCTTCCTGCTGCACGGAGTCACCGGCTCAGGAAAGACCGAGATCTATCTGCGGGCGGTTGGAGCGGCGCTGGGGCGCGGCGTCGATTCAATCGTGCTGGTGCCTGAGATTGCACTGACCCCGCAGACCGTCCGCCGTTTCTTGGAGCGCTTTCCAGGTCGGCTGGGCGTGCTGCACTCCCAGTTGAGCGAGGGCGAACGATACGACACCTGGCGGCGGGCCCGAGCCGGCCAACTGCCGGTTGTGATCGGTCCCCGCAGCGCGCTGTTTGCTCCACTGCCGAATATCGGGCTGATCGTGGCCGACGAGTCACACGACGACTCCTACAAAGAAAAGTCCCACTACCACGCCCGGGACACCGCACTGCAGTACGCCCAGATCACCTCGGCGGTCTGTGTGCTCGGAACTGCTACGCCGGATATCGTGACCAGCTACCGGGCGGAGCGCGGCGAACTGCAGCGGTTGACGCTGCCCAAACGAATTCTGGGTCACCGCGAACGGCTGCGCCGGCAGGCGGCCCGGCTCGGGGTACAGCACCACTATCGGCCCGGACCGGGCCAGAGCGACACCATCGAGCTACCGCCAGTGAGACTGGTGGACATGCGCCAGGAGCTGCGCGCCGGCAATCGATCGATCTTCAGCCGGCCGCTTAGCCAAGCGCTGAAGCGGACCCTGGCCGACCACTCACAGGCGATTCTGTTCCTCAACCGCCGCGGGTCCGCAACCTACGTCTTCTGTCGCGACTGCGGGCATGTCCTGCGCTGCTCGAGCTGCGACACGCCGCTCACCTATCATTCGGCCCGCGAACGCCTGCAGTGCCACCATTGCGGCCGGGACCGCCGGATGCCGAGCACTTGCCCAAACTGCGGCAGCAATCGCATTCGCCAATTCGGCGCTGGCACCCAGCGGGTCCAGGAACAAGTGGAGAAGTCATACCCAGGAGTGCGCACTCTGCGTTGGGATCGCGACACCACCCGCACCAAGGGCGCTCACGACGTAATCCTGAACAGCTTCTCCTCCCACCAGGCGGATGTGTTGATTGGGACCCAGATGGTCGCCAAAGGACTGGACCTGCCGCTGGTCACGCTGGTCGGCGTGATCTCGGCAGACACCGGACTCAACCTGCCTGACTTCCGCGCTGCGGAGCGAACCTTCCAGGTCTTGAGCCAGGTAGCGGGCCGGGCCGGCCGCGGGTTGTTGGGCGGCGAAGTGATCCTGCAGACCTACCAGCCCGAGCACTACGCCGTTCAGGCGGCCTCCGGCCACGACTACCATGCCTTCTATCAAGAGGAGTTGAAACAGCGCCGGGAACTTGGCTACCCACCTTTCCGCAAACTGATTCGGCTGCTCTACCAGCACACTTCGGAGGCGGTGGCACAGGAACAGGCGCAGTCGGTCGCCGGCGGGATTCGTGCCCGCATCCACGAGCTCGGAGACCGCAACGCCGACCTGATCGGCCCGGTGCCGGCCTACTTCCGCCGGGTGCGAGGCGAGTACCGCTGGATGTTGGTGATTCGCTCGTTGGAACCGGCGCGGCTGCTCCCGGAGCAGCTGCCGCGCGGCTGGACGGTGGACGTCGATCCGGTTTCGCTGTTGTGAAGGTTGGCGCCTGGCTCTGGCAAGTCCGTTGCGCTCAGCCCCGGCCGGCTAGAACCGGACCGGTCGGAAGTCGGTTTGGCGATCGAAAACGTCGACCCCCTCCGCCCGCTTGAGGGCGTTGACCACCAGATAGGTCAGCGGCGTTGCCAGCGCCTCGTAGGCGCTCTTGAACAGCCACTGGGAGAGGACTGCGCTGCCCAGATCCGGTCCGGACAGCACGCCGGCGAATGAAACGCTGATGAAGATCACCGAGTCGGCGCCCTCGCCGATCAGCGTGGAAGCGACGGTTCGGACCCATAGGTACCGGCCCTTGGTGGCCAATTTCAAGCGGGCTAGCACGTAGGAATTCAGAAACTCCCCGACCAAGTAGGCCAGGAAGGAAGCCAGCAACAGCCGCGGCGCGAAGCCCAGGATCGCCTGGTAGGCCTGGTCGGCCTGTGTGGCGTCTGCATACACCCCGGCATCCCAAAACGAAGCGGCCGGCAGCCGCCCCCCCAACCAGATAGCAAGCACCGCCAGCAAGTTGCAGCCGAAGCCGATCCAGATTGTCTGACGAGCTCGGGCGTAGCCATAGACCTCAGTCAGCACATCGCCAAAGATGTAGGCGACTGGGAACAGGATGACGGCTGCCGGAAGCGTTAGCCCGGCCACCGTAGTGAGGCGAACCGCAATGATATTGGAGACGATCAGAGCGGTGGTAAACGCGGCGGCGATCGCCGGATACCAGGCCATAGGGCGGCCGCTTTCGGAGCCGACCATCTAACCCAGCTCGCCCCGCTGGCCGTGTTCAGCCTCCACCGTGATCGCAATCCCGCCGCGAACGTTGAAAGCCCCCTGCACCCGGCACCAGTGCGGCTCCAACGCCGCCACCAGGTCGTCCAATATGGTGTTCGTCACGTGCTCGTGAAAAACACCCTGATCTCGATACGACCACAGGTATAGCTTGAACGATTTCGATTCGACGATCTTCTGATTCGGGATGTACTCGACCGTGATGGTGGCGAAATCGGGCTGCCCGGTAGCCGGGCAGACGCAAGTGAACTCGCTGCTCTGCAGGCGCACCACGTATCGGCGATCGGGGTGCCGATTGGGGAAGGTTTCGAGCTGTTTGCTCGGCGCAGCTTGGTTGCCCAGCAGGGTCAATCCTTCCAAATCCGATGCTTCTGTCACCGCAACCCTCCCTTTGCACTCCCCTGTCAGGGGCCGGGAAATTGTATCAGCGGGCCAATTGGCACGGAGCTTGCAGCCTGTGGAGGGTATGGACGCTCCACGCGAAACCTGTCCAAAGGTGCTGGTGGTCGACGACGACGACTCCTACTGCACCATCATCCGAGAGCTGCTGATCCGCAATGGCTACTGCGTGCTGGTGGCCTGCAACGTCGCCGAGGCGATGGAACTGATGCAGCGCGAACGGCCAGATTTGATCCTGACCGACATCATGATGCCGGAGGTGGACGGGTTGACCTTCATTCGACGGCTGCGCTCCACACCCAGCCACTCCGGCATACCGACCATTGTCGTCAGCGCGCTGGTGATGGCCCGCGAACGGGCCGCGGCTGCACAAGCCGGCGCCGACGCCTTCGTCGCCAAACCGTTCTCCATCAATCAGCTGCGGGCCACGATCGAAGCAGTCATGGTCTAGGGCACCGGGGGTGCCAACTGAGCTGGTTGAAATCCCCTGACCAGCGCAGTCAACGCGGCTGGAGCGACTTCGCTCCAGTAGTCCTGGTTGTGCCCGCCATCGCCCAGATTCAGGCGGTGCGGCACCCCGAGCTGGTCCAGTAGACCGCTGAAATGCTGCACGACCTCCACGATGCGCGGCTCGCGAAGGCCGGCATCCAGATAGATCGCCGACGGATAGTTCGACTCCTGGGTGACGATCCAAAACGGATCGTATGTCTGCCGCGGACGATTCACGTTTAAGGCCGGGCTGAGCGCAGCCACGCCGGTAAACGCCGCCGGATTGCGAAACGCGATCTCAAGTGCCCACACCCCACCGCGTGATATCCCGGCCAGCGCACTGCGTGCCGGATCGCCCCGGAAATTGCGTTCGATGTAGGGTTTCAGCCCATTCACGAGCTCGTCCTCATACGAGCCTGGCCCGCCATCGGTCCGGCGGAATAGCCGTTCAGGCGCCAGCGGCATCACCAGCAGCATCGGTTCCCAGGCGCCGCGGCCGATCTGGTCATCCAGCAGCTGCGGCAGGCCGAGATCGACCCACTGATTTTCGTCATACCCGATCCCGTGCAGCAAGTAGACCGCCGGAAACGGCCCAGGCCTCCACGCATAGCCAGGCGGGAGATAGACGATCAGCGGCACTTCATCGTCGTCGATCAGCCCCGGGTAGCGGGTGAAGAGCAGCTCCCCAGGCGCTTCCGTCGGACCCAGCTCGGTTGACTCGGCCGCGGTGGACGTGGCGGATGGTCGAGCCGGGGAAGTTGGATCCGGCTGCGTGGCCTGGGTCGCTGCCTGGAGGTCGCGATCGGTGGTCTGGGTAGTTGGAGCCGACCGCTCGGCCCCCTGTGGCAAATCGATGGCGGTCGGCGGCAGTGCGATCCTGCATCCGGCCAGGAGGGCACAGCCCAATACAGTCAGTGAGGCCCGCATGGCAGCCAAGACCGCAGTGTAGCACTTCAGACTGGAGCCGAACCGTCCTGTCGGGGGCCAGGCCGCTCCGGCCGGCGGCGAATGCCGGATCGACCTATCTAGAATTGAGAATGCTGTGGGGAGAAAAGGCAAACCGCCTGGCTCGCCGAGAACTTTCAGTCAATCTTGAGAGCGCAACGGTATGCGCTCGGTTCTCTAGTGTACTGTTGTCTCGCGGCCAAAAAGGCGGTTTGTGCTGTGAGGGTACTTCTGGTACGAAGCCGTCGTCAGGTCCGAATGTCACATTCGCCGACGGAAGATTCTCACGCCGTCAAACGGTGCAGCGAATTGCGGATGGCCATCACCTGTCCCCGGAGGCGGTCGTCGCTTTCCAGCAGCTCAGCCACCCGTTCGCAGCCGTACATGATGGTGGTGTGGTCCCGCCCACCCAGGGTCTGCCCAATCTTCGGAAGCGAGTCACCGGTCTCCTCCCGCAGCAGATACATTGCCACCTGGCGCGGCAGTGAGATCCGCCGGTTGCGGCGAGCGCCAAGCAACTCATCTTCCAGAACCCCAAACTGGGCCGCCACCGCGGAGATGATCCGTTCCGGCGTCACCGAACCCGGACTGGCGGAAGGCTCGGAGAGCACCAGCTCAATCACTTGCCGACTCAGACCAGCGCCGGTCAGATCAGCATAGGCCAGCACTCGGGTCAAGGCCCCCTCCAGCTCACGGATGTTGCTTTGTGCCCGCTGGGCGACCAGCTCCAATAGCTCCTGGTCGACCTGTCGTCCGGCTCGCTCCGCCTTTGAACGCAAGATGGCCACCCGGGTCTCAAGATCGGGGGGTTGAATGTCGGCCGCCAGGCCCCATTCGAAGCGGGAGCGCAGCCGCTCTTCCAGCGTGACGAAGGCGCTCGGCGGGCGATCGGAAGAAAGCACAACCTGGTGGTCTTGCCCGTGCAGCGCGTTGAAGGTGTGGAAGAACTCTTCTTGGGTCGACTCTTTGCCGGCGATGAACTGGACGTCGTCAACCAACAGCACTTCCACCCGCCGATAGCGGTCGCGGAAGGATGAAGTGTTGTGGGCACGGATGGCTTCGATCAGGTCGTTGGTGAAGTCCTCAGAGGAAACGTACATCGCCTGCATTCCAGTGGAGTTGCAGGCGTGCGCAATGGCATGCAGCAGATGGGTTTTTCCCAACCCCAC
>CAZGCX010000060.1:0-12318 GCA_964524585.1 uncultured Anaerolineaceae bacterium | reverse complement strand
CCCCCCAGCCGCCTGGATCAGGTCCGTAACCGCCGCCTGGGGCCGAGCGCTTCCGGATCTGCCGGAGCCGTTCGGCTGGGGCGACCGGTAAGCACCATCGCTGGCGGGGGCCTGGGGTCGACTCTCAGCGGTGACTTCGGCTGGCATGGCCCGCTCTAGATCGGTGATGACCTCGTCAACCAGCAGTTTGGGCTCGCCCCGGCCGGCGTCGATGCGGCCCTTGACCACCACGATCTGGTTGAGCTTGATCTGCTCGGTCACTGTCTTCCATAGGCGATGAAAGACCACCAGCTCGATCGGCCCCTGAATGTCTTCCAACGACACGAACCCCATTTCGTTTCCCTTGCGGGTCAGGTACGGCCGGATGGCGCCAATCTCGCCGGCGACCGTGACCGGCTCGCCGTCAATGGACTCTGTAATCTCGCCGCTGTAATGGGTCACGATCCTGCCCAGACGATCCATGTGTTCTGCCAGCGGGTGGTCCGAAACGTACGAACCGAGCAGCTCCTTCTCCCAACCCAGTTGGGTCCGATGTGGAACATCGAACTGAGCCTGTTCCAGCAGCAGTTGCTCTCTCACCCCGGTCGCATCGCCAAAGATCGAGATCTGCCCAACCTCGGCTGCCCTGAACTGAGTCGCCGAATAGCTCATGATCCGTTCAATGGATTGCAGCAATTCCAGGCGTCCGCCCAGGTCATCTAACGCTCCCACCCGGATCAGGCTCTCCAGCGCCCGCTTGCCAACCTGGCGAAGGTCTACCCGGCGAGCGAAGTCTTCGAGATTGCCGAAGAGCTGGCCATCGCGCGCGGTAAGTATCGCCTCAACCGCCCCCTCCCCGACGTTCTTGATCGCGCCCAGCCCATAGCGTACCGCCGCGGATTCTGCGCCGCGTTGTTCGATCTCGAAATCCAGCGAACTGAAATTCACGTTCGGAGGCAGCAGCTGCAGCCCCATACGCCGGCTTTCCGCGGTATACAGCGCCACCCGATCGGTGACCCCTTTGTAGACCGAGAGCAGGGCAGTCATGTATTCGATCGGATAATTGGCTTTCAGGTAGGCGGTCTGCACGCAAATCACCGCGTAGTCCGCCGCATGTCCCTTGGGGAAGCCGTAGCGGGCGAACGCTTCCCAATCGTCGAATATGGCGTTGGCTGTCCGCTCCGAGATCTGGTTCTCCACTGCGCCCTCGACGAACTTCTGCCGCTGCTGCTTGAGCGCCTTAGCCCGCTTCTTGGCCACCGCCTTGCGCAGGTTGTCGGCCTCGGAGGCCGTGTAGCCTGCCAGATTCATGGCGGTGTACATGATCTGCTCTTGATAGACCGTGATCCCGTACGTCTCCTTGAGGATCGGCTCCAGCTTGGGATGCCGGTAGGTGACCTCTTCCTCATCATGCATACGGCGAATGTAGGCCGGGATGAATTCCATCGGGCCTGGCCGATACAGCGCCACCATCGCCGTGACGTGCGACAGGTTCTGCGGTTTCATTTCCATCAGGTAGCGGCGCATCCCGGCGCCCTCGACCTGGAACACCCCCAGCACGTCACCGCTGCCCAACAGCTCGTAGGTATGAGGGTCACCCAACGGGATGTTGTCGATGTCCAGTTCGATGCCGTGGGTGCGCCGGATCAGCTCGCAGGCTCTGGCCATGACGGTCAGGGTGGACAGGCCCAAGTAGTCGATCTTGAGCAGTCCCAGCGATTCCAGCACCCCCATCTCGAACTGGGTGACGGCCTTGATTGGGCTGTCTTCCAGGGCGCCTTTGGTTGGGCGATGCAGCGGGATGTATTCAGTGATCGGCTTATCCGTAATGATCACGCCCGCGGCATGGGTGCCAGCGTTCCGGCTCACGCCCTCCAGCTTGGCGGCGGTGTCGATCAGCTCGCGTAAGTAGTCGGCCCGCTCATAGCTCTCGCGCAAGGAGGGCACAGTCTTCAGCGCCTCGGGGATCGTCACCGGCTTGCCCGGGATGCTGGGGATCATCTTTGCCACTCGATCGACTTCCGGGAGCGGGACATCCAGCACCCGCCCCACGTCCCGGATGGCGGCTCGCGCTCCCAGCGTTCCAAAGGTAATGATCTGGGCTACTTTGTCGCTGCCGTACAGCTTGGCCGTGTATTCAAGCAGCTCCTGACGGCGATCGTCTTGAAAGTCGAGATCGATGTCTGGCATCGACACCCGACCCGGGTTCAAGAATCGCTCGAAAATCAGCCCGTGTTCCAGCGGATCCACCATTGTGATTCCCAGGCAGTAGGCCACAATCGAACCCGCCGCCGACCCACGGGCGTTGTACCAGATGCCCTTTTCGCGAGCGAAATCGCAGAGATCCCAGACGATCAAGAAGTAAGCGTCGAAACCCATCTCGTGGATGATGCCAAGTTCGTAGTCCAACCGCTCTCGAACTGCCGGGTCCTGGGCGCGGGCGCCATAGCGACGTTGCAGCCCCGCTTCGCAAAGTTGCCGCAGGTAGCTCTGCTTGGTTTCACCCTCGGGAACAGCGAATGGCGGCAGACGGTAGCCCTCGAAGTCGAGATCGACCTCCACTCGCTCTGCGATCAACAGCGTGTTTTCGAGTGCCCCCTCCACCTCACCGAAGAGCTGACGCATCTCCTCCGCCGAGCGCAGGTAGTAGCTGTCATTGGTCATCTTCATCCGGTCCGGGTCGTTCCGCAGCGAGCCGGTCTGGATGCACAGCAGCACGTCTTGTAAATCCGCGTCTTCCTTGCGGACGTAATGCACGTCGTTGGTGGCCACCATCCGCGCCTGATATCGGGGGGCCAACTCCACCAATTTCCTGTTTACCTGTTCGAGTTCGGGGATTTCGTGATGCTGCAGCTCAAAGAAGAAGCGGTCGCGGCCGAAGATCTCAAAGTACCAGTCAAGCAGCTGCTGCGCGTGCTCATGACGCCCCTGGGCCAAGGCCCGCGGCACCTCTCCCGACATGCAGCCAGTGGTACAGATCAGGCCGTCGCTGTGTGCGGCCAGGAACTCCTTGTCGATGCGCGGCCGGTAGTAGAACCCTTCCAGCTGCCCGGCAGTCGCAATCTGCAGCAGGTTGCGGTAGCCGGTGTCGTTTTCAGCCAGCAGCAGCAGGTGGGCCGCCCGGTTGTCGCGTTGCGGATCACGGTCGGTCATGCGCCGCTGAGCCAGGTAGGCCTCGACGCCGATTAGCGGCTTGACACCCTGTTGCTTGGCGGCCCGGTAGAAGTGCACTGCGCCAAACATGGTGCCGTGGTCAGTAAGCGCTAGCGCTGGCATCTTGAGCTCTTTGGCTCGCTTTACCAGCGCTGGAATGCGGCTCAACCCATCGAGCAGCGAGTATTCCGAGTGAACGTGCAGATGAACGAAGGACATGGCCCCCCAGCCGTTGACCCGGCGATTATAGCGGAGCAGAGACTCGCACGCTACAGATTGACTGTCGTGGGCCAACATTTTAAGCCTGCACTAGAAATAAGTGAGCGGGGCACAGCGCGCTGCTTGCAGCAGCGCTTTTGCCGAGCCCCGCTCATCCTCGTTCTATCTAGAAGTCGTTCAGCGCGTGGTTACTTTTCAGATCCCCCTGATTTGCTTCTGGTGCTGCGTGAGCTTCGGGAGCTGGTCCGGCGCGTTGCCGTCTTCGGTGCAGGTTCCGCGGGAACCATCGCCTGTGCTGTAGCCGGAACGTACTCCCGAGAGCCGAACCGGGTCAATAGCACTGCGCCCAGACCCATCGCGACCACGATGAAGCCAGCCAGCCAACCGATGCAGGGCACCAGTCCGATCCCGCCGACGACCAGGCTCATCGCCAAGGTGCCCAACCCGGCTGAAGCGGCAGGATGGATTTCCCACTTAAAGGCCTCCGCCAGCCGGTCACCGACCTCCAGCCCAACTGCAATCCAGCCGAACACGCCGGCTACCACCAGCAGGATGAAAGCCAACAGACTGACCGGGCTGAGGATGATGGTGATCGCCAGCACCAACAGCAGGATCGGCGCCACGATAAAAGTCAACAACCCCAGCCCTCCCGCCAGGATCGGCTGGCCCACCACCGCGCTCGCCGCGCGGGCGGTCGGCTTCGGCCAAAACATCACGACCAGAATGGCCAACGCCGCCAGCAGCAGGCTGCGGAAGAAGAACCACAGCACGCTCCAGATCGGCGAGAACCGGAGGTTGGCTCCCTCGAATGGACCGATGATCCGGGTCGTCCCTAGCCGGGGGAAGCTAAAGGGAACCGAAAACTCGTCTGCGGTTACGACGTCTCCGCTGATCTCGGACCCCGGGGCGCGCTGCAGATTGCCGCCCAGGCTGACGACGTTGCCCTGAATGACAGCCGATGGGCCGAGGTCGGCGTTTCCTCCGACCAGCGCCAGCTCGCCTTGTACTGTGCCGTTGACATCGGCGTTTCCACCAAGCAGCAACACGCTGCCCTGGACGGTGGAATCCTCCTGTATCTCAGCATTACCGCCAAAGACCACCAGATCTCCATCCAGCGTTTCGCCGGCCTCGAGGGTGTAGTTGCCGCCCATCACCACGTGGCCCTGATTCGGCTCCGCGGCAAAGGCCGTCGACGGCAGGACGAGGGCGGCGATCAACACCATTGCACTTGCAGCAAACAGTTTCTTGGTCATTTTCTCTCTCCGTTTTGTAGGGTTTGAAATGCAAATCGGTACAGGCTGGCGAACCAAATCGCGCTGAGCCAAGCTAATGTGACGCCGAACAGCAGCGCCCCGGCGGCCAGCGGCATCCCATCGATCAACGAGTCTCCCAGGCGAACTGCAGCCTCTAAGGATCGGCCGATCTGTATGGCGGTTTCCATCCAGGCCACTGCCAATCCGGCCGGCGAGATCAGAAGCAGCATCACCAACAGTCCCAGCGATCCGAAGGCTCCGGCCAGCGTCGCGCCCAGCGCCAACTTGACCTGGCGTTGCCGATGGGAGGCCTGATGCCGGATGAGCCGCGCTCGCCAGCGGTAGGTGAATCCGACCGGCGGCCCGACGAACTCCGCATTCTCAAGATCTGCCCGCACCGTGCGCCAGCCTTCCGCCTGCTCGCGCAGTTCCGGGGAAACCACCATTGCATTTCGAAGCTCCAGCTCGGCCTCCGGCGACAGCGGCTGATTGTCGTACAGCCAGGCTTCAAACTTGGACAGTTTCATTGCTTGCTTCCGCCTTCCGTCCCGCTTCGAAGCGGCGTCCACGCCTCGGATCGTTGCCAACCGATACTCGATCCGCTGGGTTTGCATCGGAGGTTGATCGATAGCTCTCCGCCAGGCGACGCTTGGCGCGGTGTAGCCGGCTCTTGACCGCGCTGGGGGACAACGAGAGCGTCTCCGCAATTTGGTCGTGCGACTGCTCGTGCCAATAGCGCAGCACCACCACCGCCCGATCGGTCGCCCTCAGCTCCATCAGGGCCTGTCCGAGCCGGCTGCGGAGCTCTTGCTCCTCCAGCGCGGCTTCTGGCTGCACGCTCGGAGCAGCTAGGTCTCGCAGCGCATCGAGCGAGACCCATCGGAAACGCCTGCGCCGCAATTGATCGATGCAGTGGTGTGCTGCGATCGACAACAGCCAGGTGCCGAATGGTCTGCTCCCATCGTATCGGGTAAGCCCGCGATAGGCTTTCAGGAAGGATTCCTGTGCGGCGTCGTCCGCCTCGGCCTGGTCGTTCAGCATGCGGTGACACAGATTGAACACCGGCCGCTGGTAAGTCTCCACCAGGGCCGAGAACGCTTCCGGGTCGCCATCGCGGGCACGGGCTATCCACTCTCTCTCCTCCATCACACCGTATCGATTCGAATCCAACTCTATCTACGTGGGATCGGCAAAAAGGTTGCAGGAATGGTGAGGAGGGTGAGAACGTCTGGGCGCTTCAGGCCGGTGGCGCGACCTGTTTGGCCCGAAACTGAGTTTCGTACAGGGTCTGATACAGCCCGCCAGCTGACAACAGCTCCGCGTGGCGGCCGTGTTCAACCAGTCGGCCGCGATCCATGACCAGGATCAGATCGGCGTCGACAATGGTGCTCAACCGGTGTGCAATCACAAACGAAGTACGCCCCTGCATCACCTGCTCCATGGCCTGCTGGATTAGGGCCTCCGAACGCGAGTCAAGGTGAGAAGTGGCTTCGTCCAGGATCAAGACCTTGGGATCCTTCAGGATGACTCGTGCGATCGCCACCCGTTGTTTTTCGCCGCCCGACAAGCGGTAGCCTCGCTCACCCACCAAAGTGTCGTATCCGTCCGGCAACCCGGCGATGAACTCATGAATGTTTGCAGCCCGGCAGGCGCGCTCTAGGTCCTGGTCACTGGCCTGATCGTTGGCGTACAGCAAGTTGCTGCGGATGGTGTCGTGAAACAGGAATGTCTCCTGGGTCACCATTCCAACCTGATTGGAGAGCGCCTCCAACTTCATCTCCCGCAGATCGATGCCATCCAGCAGGATGCGGCCCTCGGTCGGATCATAGAGGCGCGGGAGCAGATAGGTAATGGTGGACTTGCCTGCACCGCTCGGCCCGACCAGCGCCACCAGCTGTCCCGGCTCAATGGCGAAGTTCACCTCCCGCAATGCCCATCGCCGCTGCTTCGGTTGGGATTGGGTCCCGATGCCGTCGCCGCTCGCCGATTCCCCACCGTCGTCCCCCAGCAGCGGCTTGCCGTTGCCATCTCCGTCGCCGGCCATCTGGATGAACTGCGGTCGGCCCTCGTCGCCCGCCCCCGACTTCAGCTTCTCCTTCTCTGCGCCCTCATCCGGTTCCTTCTTGGTTAGCGGTGGTAGATAGCTCGACCTCCACCCAAACCGGCGAACCTCGGCCAGTCCGGCCGGACCCTCGCCAAGGTAGGTGAAGGAAACTTGATCGAACTCCACCCGCCCTTCAACTCTGGCCGGGTCGACCGCCGTCGGCGAGTCCTGGATCTCGATGTTAAGGTCAAGCACCTCAAACACCCGCTCGAAGCTCACCATCGAGGTAGCAAACTCAACCCGGGCGTTGGTGAGTGACATTAATGGCCCATACAGGCTTCCCAGGTAACCAGTGAAGGCTACCAGCGTTCCGATGGTGAAGACGCCTTCCAACGCCAACCGGCCGCCCAGCCAGAACACGAGCGCGGTACCCACGGCGCTCACCAGGCTCAAGGCCAGGAAGAACCATCGGCCAACGATCGCCTGGCGAACGCCAACGTCCCGCACCTCACCCGCCCGCTCCCGAAAGCGACTGACTTCCTTGGCATAGCGGCCGAAGATCTTGACCAAGAGTGCTCCGCTGATATTGAGGGTCTCGTTCATCAGCGCGTTCATGCGTGCGTTGAGTTCCATCTGACGGCGGGCGATCTTGCGCAGCACCTCGCCAATTCGCCGTGCGGGGAGGATGAACAGCGGCAAGATCGCGATCCCCAACAGCGTCAGCCGCCAGTCAAGCGCCAGCATAATCACCAAAGTCGAGATCAGTGAGACCGTGTCGCTGACCAACGACACCAGCGTCCCGGTCACCGCTCGTTGTGCGCCGATCACATCGTTGTTCAGCCGCGAGATCAGCTCGCCAACCTGGGTATTGGTATAGAAGCGCAAGCTCATTCGTTGCAGGTGCGCGTAGACCGCGCTGCGCAAATCAAAGATGATGCCTTCGCCGACCGTGGAGCTAGAGTAGCGCTGCACCACTCCCAGCAGGCCGTTGATCACTGGGATCGCGATCATGCCCAGCGCCAGCGAGTTGAGCAACCGGAAATCGCGGTTGGGTATCGCACGATCCAGTAGCGCCCGAATCAGCAACGGCGGGGCCAGGCTGAGCAATGAGATACCGATGATGGTCACCAGGATTGCCGCCACCCACTTGGCGTAGGGCCGTGCGAATCCGGCGACCCGCTGCAGTAGACCGCGACTCAGCTTCGGTCGATCCTGATCCTCGTCGTACCGAATGAAGGACCACCAGCCCCCACCGTGCATGCGCATTCAGCATTTCCCCAGTGGCGGCGATTATATCGTATGGAGCTTGCGGCCCTCCCGCCCAGCACAAATGTTCCACGTGCATGTGGGGGACGGATTTCCTATTTCCGGCAGACCTACCGAAGAGTAGCATCTTCGTGGGGAAGCTGGAGGGACCGTTTATGGCCACGCTGAATTCAGCGCTGCAGCTGAACGGGCATACCAAGACAGAGCTGGATCACCTGGTGGATCGGGTCGCGCAACGGATTTCGCAGGCAGCGAATTTCCTGGACGTGCGCGCCATTCCGGACCACTGGCCAGGGGGACCGCCGGACGATATGAACGGCGTCCGGCCCCACGTTTCCGCCCTGGAATGGAAGTCGATGAAATGGCGGGAGGCGTTCTGGTATGTGCTGAACCAGGACGGACTGGCCTCCAGCGTCTCGAAGCAAGCCTGCGAAGCGCTCGCCCGGCGGGCCAAAGTCGGCGACGGCTCTTTCTACGTCGTGGCGCCCAGCGCGCTGGCCGCCCGGGCCAAAGCCTGGGCCGACGAGCACCGCATTCGGGTCACCAGTTTCTGGATCTTTACCGATTGAGCTTGTTCGAAAGCCAGGGAAGGATGTGCAGCTCGGTAACTGCTGCGGTGTAGGTAAGATACATCCCGACCAGTAGCGCGTTGAGCGCCGCGCTGTGGCTTGGCAGCCAGGACAGCGAGAAACCGCCGATCACCAGAAACATCGGCAGCCACGGCGCCAGACGACCGGACGGAATCGAATCCCCTTCCGGCTTGATCTCTTCACCTCGCAAGTCGTTCCACTCTCGGCGGACGCAGCGTCGCACACTGCAAGGTTGTGGCAGCGGGCTGCTCCCGCATCGCTCCAGCTAGATGAAATCATAACGCGATGCGGCGAGAAGCTCCAGCCCTTGCAAGATTCGTTTTGAAAAGCGTCTAAAAGATGGCGATTGAGATCGAACGCACAATCGTCAGCCCGATCAGGATGGTCACCACGCCAAGGCCGGCGCGGATCTGGCGATGCAGCGTGGCGAATCGTTTGGACGAGAGTCGCAGCGGCAGCGCAATCCCGGCCGTGATCACTCCCATTCCGACAATCGAACCGATCCCGAACACCAAGATATAGAGCAGCCCACTCTTCACCGAGGGAGCGGAGGCTACCGCCAGCAGCACCAGCGCGGCTGATCCGGCCAGCCCATGCATCAGTCCCACCCCCAGCGCACGCAGCGGGAAACTGCCTGGGTGCGTGTGCTGGTGGCCATCGGAGTGCTGGTGGGAGTGGAGATGGATATGACCATGGCCGTCACCATGTCGATGGCCGTGAACGTGGATCTTTCCCCGAACAACGCGCCGGACGGCGTCCGCCCCCAGCGCGACCAACATGATCCCGACCGCCAGCTCCAACAGCCCTGCCAGCTGCTCCGGAACCAGCCCGCCGAGCAGCAGCACTGCTCCTCCGAAGAGAAACAGCGTGAGGGTATGCCCAATCCCCCAAACCGCCCCGTGCATCATCCCCTCACGTATGGAGTGAGCCTCACTGGAGATCGTAGCGACGGAGGCAATGTGGTCCGGCTCCAACGCGTGACGCATCCCGAGCAGCAGTCCAACGAGCAAGAGGTTGGTGAGTTGCATGACCGCGTGCCTATCGTATGTTCCTGGCCACTCTTATGGAGGTGACAATCGATCCGGCTCGGCTAAAGCTCCCTGAGCATGTAGCTCTCGCCCAGCCAGTAGCCGAGCTTGCGATAATAGCCTCGGGTGCCGAGCGCGGCGATCACCGCCAGCCTGCGGTATCCGGCGCTTCGAGCGCGCTGCTCTGCCTGCTGCATCAGCTGTGTACCGAGGCCGCTGTGTTGAGCGGCGCCCGCTTGTTCCGCTCCGAACTCAAGCGACTGACCGTAGACGTGTACCTCGCGTACCAATGCCGCGTTGTCCAGGTCCGACAAACCGGTAGCGGGGCTGCCCTCGCCCGGCAAACTCAATCGCAGAAAGCCGGCCAGCCGGTCGCCTGGCGTAACGAAGGATAGGAAGTGCTCCTCTGCCCCACCGGCGGAATAGGTCTGGTCCTGCAGCTCCAGTGCCCCGAGCTGCACCTCCCGTTCCCGCACTTCCCGACAACGAATGCAGCGGCAGCGGGTGCCGCGACGCTTGAGCTCTTGATGAACGTCCATCCTTAGGCTGGTGCGTTTGTTACCGGCAACGACGTTGGTGGATGGAATGTCGCGAATCACACGGTTGACCCGGCAGTACTCGGGGATGCTGGGCTTGATGTCGGCGATCAGCTCGATCAACTCGTCGGTGGAATAGGGCGTGTACTCACCTCGCTGCCAGTACTCATACAGCTCGGCGTTTTCCAGCAGTTGACAGGGGTAGATCTTGAGCTCATCCGGTCGCAGGTCGGCGTCCTCCCACAGCCGCGAGAAATCCTCACGATCCGAATCCGGAGTGGCGCCGAGCAGGTTCGGCATCCAATGCAGCACGACTTTGAAGCCAGCCGCTCGCAGCAGACACACCGCGGCGCGGGTCTCAGCCACCGTGTGTCCGCGATGGTTGAGCTCCAGCACCCGGTCGTCCAGACTCTGCGCGCCCAGCTGCACCTTGGTTACCCCCAGCCGACGTAACCGCGCGAGCTCCTTCTGGTCAACGTGGTCCGGCCGGGTCTCGATCACCAACCCCACGTTTCGATGCTCGGCGACCTCATTATGTCGCTGCGCCTCGGCCAGTGACCCCAATTCCCGACCGTTCAGCGCCTCCAGGCAGCGCTGGAGGAACCACTCCTGATAGTCGTGGCGGTAGGAGCTCCAGGTCCCGCCCAGGATCAACAGCTCGATCTTATCGGTCGGGTGGCCGATTGATTCCAACGCCTCCAGGCGCGAGGCGGTCTGGTCGAAAGGATCGAACTCGTGCTGCAGGGCGCGCATCGCGCCTGGCTCGTCCGGCAGGTACGACTTGGGCATCCGCACATCGGTGGGGCAAAAGATGCACTCGCCCGGGCATGGATACGGCTTGGTGAGCACCGTGACCGTCGTCACTCCGGAAAGGGTGCGGGTGGGCTTCATCCGGATCCGTCGCAGTACCCAGGGGTATGGTTTCCAGGATCCGGCTGCGGTCAGTTCGCGATAGGTGTGCACCAGTACATGCTTGCCGACGTAGCCGCCCCCCGAGAGCGGGTGGGCGCGGACCGCCTTGGAGACCGTGCGCCCCTGGCGCACCTCCTCCAGAATCTCCCTGGCCAGCGCCAACTGCTCGCTGGTGTATTCCCGGGCTTCATACCAGTCCTGTGTCATCGCTATAATTTGGCCGTGCGCAGCGAAGCCGTTGACCGCTTGCTGAGCCTCAACCGCGAATTCTATCAAAGCTTCGCGGCTGAATTCGCGGCCACCCGCCGGCGCATTCAGCCCGGCGTGCAGCGGGCGGTCAAAGGATTGCCCACCGGGGCTCGGATGTTGGACCTCGGTTGCGGCCACGGTGAACTGGCTGCTTATCTCAAACGTACCGGATTCCACGGCCAGTACTTGGGGATCGATGGGAGCCCGGCGCTCTTGGATCTGGCCTCCCAGGAACTCAAACCGCCTGACTACCGTTTCATGTTGGCCGACCTGGCCGATCCCGGCTGGCCGAATGAGCTTACTCCCCCCAGCAAGCCCGATGCGCCCCCTGCCTCCCGGTTCAACTTCGCCTGCGCCTTTGCCGTGCTGCATCACCTGCCCGGGCACGAGCTGCGCCTTCGCCTGCTCTCCGACCTGTGCGGACTGCTTGCCCCCGGTGCCCAGGTCCGAGTTTCGGTATGGGACTTCGTGGCGAGCCCCCGTTTGCGGGCCCGGATTCGAGCTTGGAGCGAAGTGGGCCTTGACCCGAACCAGATCGATCCAAATGACTACCTGCTCGACTGGCGACGTGGAGGGAGCGGATTGCGCTACGTCCATCATTTCAGTTCTTCGGAACTTGGCGAGCTGGCAGGTCAGGCAGGCTTTAGATTGGTCGACGAGTACCGCTCGGATGGCGAAGGCGGGCGGCTGGGGCTATACCAGTTCTGGGAGGCGCCTCAAGAATCGGCCCGCGAAGGGTAAGATGGTAAAATCCGGGCGCTCTGGAAGAGGAGCCCGGAGGGATGGCCGAGTGGCTTAAGGCGGCGGTCTTGAAAACCGCTGTAGGGCAACCTACCGGGGGTTCGAATCCCTCTCCCTCCGCCTGATCCGGGGAGGTGCCGGAGTATGGCTGATCGGGACCGCCTGCTAAGCGGTTGTTGGGGCTTAAAACCTCAACCGAGGGTTCGAATCCCTCCCTCCCCGCCTTCGGTTCGCTCGACTTTCCGGAGGAAGGCCCGGATCAGATGCGCCCGTAGCTCAGTACGGATAGAGCGCTTGGTTGCGGACTAAGAGGTCGCAGGTTCAAGTCCTGCCGGGCGCGCTGGACCG
>CAZGCX010000059.1:0-12501 GCA_964524585.1 uncultured Anaerolineaceae bacterium | reverse complement strand
ACTCCTGGCCCTCCTTCAATCTCGGCCGGCAGCGGGCGCTCGACGCACTGTCCGATATCCGGCCGCTGCTGGAGCCGTTTGAAATCACGGGCGGCTCGATGGAGGCCTGCCCTCAACCGATCGATTGAGCCTGCTTACGAAGTTCACCAAGCACTGTGGCCGCCCTACCACTGCCGCCGCGGCTCTCCCTCTGGCTAGCGCCGGGCGCGGTTGACGATCAAGAGACTGACGATCACCAACGCACTGCCAGCGACCAGGTTCAGTGTGATCTGCTCGCCGAGAAATACAGCTCCCAACAATAGCCCGGAGACCGGGAAGGTATAGGTCACCATCGCCGCCCGGGTGGGTCCGATGTTGTGCACCAGGTGGAAGTACAGCAAATAGGCAACAAACGATCCGATCAGCCCAAGCCAGACCGCAGCCACCCAAGTGATCGGCAGTTGCGGCAGCCGCAGTGGTGCCTCGACTGTCAGCGCTCCACCCCATGCCAGACCGCCGGCCACCAGCAGCGGCAGCAAGGCGATCACCCGGCGGTCAATTTGCTTGGTGTTGCGACGGGTGAGCACCGCGCTGGCGCCGTAGAGCAGTGCTGCGAGCAGCACCGCCCCTTGGCCAAGTAACCCCAGCCGGACGCCCTGCACCAGTTCGCGGGCGAAGATCAGCACCACGCCCAGGAAACCGATCACCACCCCCATCACCCGCTGCAAGCTGAATCGCTCTTCCCGAAGAAATACATGTGCGATCAACACCGTGAACAGCGGCACGGTGCTGTTGTAGATCGAGGCAACCGCCGAGTCGATGAATTGCTCGCCCCAAGATATGAGCACAAAGGGGGCAGCGGTGTTGGTCAGTCCCAAGACTGCCAGCGTAATCCATTCGGCGCGGCGCTCCGGCCAGGCTGGACGTCTGATCCAGACCACCAGCGACAACCCCAGCACGCCGAAGAACAGCCGGAGTGCGACCAGGGTGAATGGCCCGATCTCCGCAACGGCAATCTTGATCCACAGGAAGGACGAACCCCAGGCCAGGGCCAACCCCAGGAACGCGGCAAGGTCACGAGATTTCAAGTGCAGCTCCTCTGGCAGACAAGGATATGACTCGCTGGCTCTAGATTTGTGAAAAGCTTCGCGCCCGCCTTTATCGACTTCCCAGGTCCATCATTTCGTGCTCGCTAAGTTCGAAGTCGAAAACCTGCAGGTTCTCGTGCTGGTGGGCAGGATCGGAAGCTTTGGGGATTGCGGCGACCATTGGTTGCTGGATTAGCCAGCGAAGCGCGACCTGCGATGCCGACACTCCGTGAGCCGCCGCTACCCGCCGCATCCGGCGACCGCCGGCCAGCTGCCCCCTGGCGAGCGGACTGTATGCGGTCAGCAGCACGCCATTCTGCTGACAGTACGGCAGCAGGTCCGGCTGGCCGTGCCCCACATAGTACGGGACTTGATTGGTGAAGATCCCAGCCTCGGATGCGCGCTGCGCCGCCTGGAGCTCGGACACTGAGAAGTTACTGACCCCGACCAAGCGCGTGACCCCCTGCTGGATCAGCTCGTTCATGCCGTGCATGGTGTCCTCAATGGGAAAGCTGGAATTAGGCCAATGCACCAGGTATAGATCGATCTGATCCAGCCCGAGCAATTCCCGACTGCTGCGGCCGGCATCCAACACTTGCTGCCGGCCGAGGGTGCTGCTACGTACCTTGGAAACCACGAATAGCTCGGAGCGCGGAACTCCGGAGTCGGCCAGCGCCCTGCCGATCTCCGGCTCGTTTCGGTACATCTGGGCGGTATCGATGTGCCGATAGCCAAGCTCCAGCGCACTGAGCATGGCTCGGTAGGCCTGCTCACCGCGCATCGCCCAGGTGCCGATCCCGATCTTCGGCACCCGTTCAGCGCCGAGCTCAACGTATTCCATGGAGAATCCGGGTTTCAGCCAGGCCCTCAATTCTAAATGCTTGGGCCTGGTTCCGTGCAGGGGCGTGCAGACAGGGCTCGGAGCTACCCAACATTCCCCAGGCCCGGCTTGGTATACAATCGGCGCCGATCATGCGCCGAATAGCCGTGCTGCCTGCCCTGCTGGCCCTGGGAACCCTGGTCAGCTGCAACCTGCCCCTGACTGAAGGACCCACGCCTTTTCCGATTGAACTCGAGGCCAGTCCGACCCCGACTGAGCCTCCAACTCCGGAGCCGCTGCCGACCTCGCCAGCTGATAACAATCAGATCAACTCGCAGACGGTCGGGCAACTTCACCTGATTGGTGAGTTTCCGCAAGACCTGACCGGACAGTTGGATTGGTCTCCGGACAGCGCGTTCCTGGCGCTCACCACAATTCACGGAGCTGGAATCTTCGATGTCCAGCGACTGTTGAAACTGCGCCCACTGCTCAGTGACGTCACTCCGACCAGCCTGGCCCTGTCGCCGGACGGATCCAGCCTGGTGACCGGGGGTAAGGACATCCCTGAATCCCCTCAGGACACGGTGACCGTCTGGCGAGTGGACGACGCCACCAAACTCCAAACCATGATCGGCCACAGTGACTGGATCAATACGGTTGACTACTCGCCGACCGGGGAACTGGTAGCTTCCGGGTCGGACGACTCGACCGTCCGGATTTGGCGGGTGAGTGAAGGCACCGAGGCGATGGTGTTGCACGGTCACACCGCCCCGGTGATGAGCGTGGAGTTCGCTTCCGACGGTCTGCTGCTGGCCTCCGGTTCGCTGGACGGAACGGTGCGGCTCTGGCGGGTCGCCGACGGGGCGCAGCTCATGGAGCTGGCGCAAGGGGAGCTCGGGGTGACCAGCGTGGCCTTTTCACCGGATGGGCTCACCTTGGCTGCAGCCTCGGCCGACGGGATCATCCGGCTGTTCGCGCCGGGCACCGGCGCCCCGCTCGGAACCATGAGCGCCAACAGCGAGCGTATCACCGATATCGACTTCTCACCTGACGGAACGTTGCTGGCCTCATCCGGCGACGACCACGCCGTGCGGTTTTGGGAACTGAACTCCGGAACTCAGTTGTTCGTGCTGGCGGCCCACAGCCAGCCGGTGCTCAGCATCGGCTTCGCGCCCAACGGGGAGTATGTGGCATCCGGGTCGATCGACGGGTCGGTGCGGATCTGGGGGCTGGGCGAGCCGCTGACCGCCGCGCCAACCCCCGAACCGGTGGCCAACCCCATCGAGTATCTGCCCGCCGAGACCTCGCTCATCCTCCAGCAGATCCAGATGTTCTCCGACACGCAGGGTTGGGCGATCGGTGGCGTTAGTGGCGATTTCATTCACATCCTGCGGACTGACGATGGTGGGAGCACCTGGCTGGAGGTCACGCCGCCGCAATCCGCCGAGTCCGCTGAAGCGAATCACCTGGCAACCACGGCCACCTTTCATGACCCCTACACCGGTTGGGCGATCTACTTTCCAGAGCAATTCGCCGCCGGCCCGAGCGATTCGCAGGTGATCCGGACCTGGCGCACTTCAGACGGCGGGGTCACCTGGGCCGAAGCCCGGCCGCAGGTCACGATGGACATCAACGATGGACCGCCACGGATCGATTTTGCCGACGACCAGTACGGCTGGATCCTGAACGATTTCGCGGTCGGAGTGGGGCAACGCGGATTTGCCCTGCTGCGCACCGACGACAGCGGATTCAGCTGGGAAACCCTGGCGCAGCCGCCCGAGAGCCTGTCGGCCTGCCGCAAGACCGATCTGGAGTTCGTCGATGCGGACCACGGTTGGATCACCGAAAGTTGCCCGCCCGAGGCCGGAAGCGCCCGGCTGCTTCGCAGCACCGATGGCGGCGTGTCATTCGAACCGGTCGCTCTCCCGGCTCCGCCGGCCGAGCCGGAGTTCTTGACCCAAGCGCAGTGTGTGCCGCATTCACCGCACCTGTTCTCGGCTGGCAATGGCCTGCTGGCGGTGGAGTGTGCCGGCCAGGCCGCTGGATATCTGTACCGTACGCAGGACGACGGCCAGAGCTGGACCTCCCTGAGCTATCCAGGTGGCAGCCTGCAGTTTATGACCGATCAAATCGGGTGGGCACTTTCCCGGCGAATCTACAAGACTGTCGACGGCGGGCAGAGCTGGGTGTTGATCAAGAGTGTGAACTGGCTCGGCTCGTTCAGTTTCGTGACTCGAGAGGTCGGTTGGGCGATTGCCACCAACCAGGGGGCGGTGGCACTCGTGCGCACGACAGACGGCGCACAACGCTGGGCGGTGCTCGATCCTACGGTCGCGCCGTGATGCTGGCACGTTGGGCCGATCAAGGGTAGGCTATCCCGTCGTGTCGTTCGAAATCAACCAGGAGGTCTGAGATGGAAATCGGCGATGTGAATGTAGTGGCAGTCGTAGCAAGCGCCGTGGCCGCCATGCTGGTGGGATTCGTCTGGTTTTCGCCGCCACTGTTTGAAATGACCTGGCTGGCCGAGATCGGCCGCAGTCGCGAGCAAGTTCAGGCCGATTCTCCGGTGAAATACCTGGTCGGTTTTGTCGGGGCCCTGCTGGAGGCCTATATCCTGGCGGGGCTCATCGATATCATGGGTGGGGCCAGCGTGTCACGCGGTGTATTGGTGGCGGTCGTGATCTGGGTATCGTTTGTGGCCACCACCAGCGCGGCCAACTTCGCCTTTGCTGGCCGGTCGTTCAGGTTGTGGTTGCTTGAGAACGGAAATCACCTGATCACACTGCTGGTGATGGGAGTGATCCTGGGAGCTATGGGGTAGGGTCGCGCTAGCCGAGGCCACCGGCGGCGGTCACCCCGCCGTCCACCGTCAACACCGCGCCGCTGACGTAGTCGGATAGCGGCGAGGCCAGGAAGAGCGCCGCCCCAACTACGTCCTGGGGCTCCCCCAGGTAGCCCAGCGGCGTGCGCCCGAGCAAACGGGCCGCGATTTCTTTGGTCTCATACAGTACCTTGGAGAACCGAGTCTTGATGGTGCCGGGCGCAATGGCATTCACTCGGATCTCGCGCGAACCCAGCTCAGTGGCCAGCACCTGGGTCAGCATGTTGAGGCCCGCCTTGGATACACTGTAGATTCCGAGCCCCTGCGAGGGCCGAAACCCCGCCACCGACGACATGATCACGATCTTGCCGCCTGGCGGCATGTGGGGTACCGCTGCCCGGCACAACAGGAATGCCCCTCGCAGATTGACCTCCATGATCTTGTCCCAGAGCGCGGCGGTGGCTTCCAGCGTCGGACCGAAGTGCGGATTGGTTCCGGCATTGGCGACCACGATGTCGATCTGGCCAAAGCGCTCCAGCGTGACCGCAACCAGCCGCTCGACCGCGGTCTCGTCCCCTACATGCGCCGCAATCGCCAAAACCGTCCCACCCGCCGACTCAATCTCGGAGGCAGCCTGGTCCAGATCGGCCTGCTTCCGACTGGCGAGCACCACCGAGGCGCCGGCTTGCGAGTAAGCGCTGGCGATCGCTTTGCCGATCCCGCGCGAGGCGCCCGTGACGATTGCCACCCGGTCGGTCAGGTCAATCTGCATAGCTTCACCTCCTTCTGTATTCTCAGCGCAACTGCGCTGCCGGTCAACGAGGGGATTGCCCACTGGGCTGCGGCTATAATTGACCGACGAGGAGTTTCCCATGACCGCGCCGGTGCCCACGCTTCCAAGTGTGGGAGATCTCAGCCGAACACTATCTCAAGAAATCTGGAAAGCCCTCGGCCTCTCCCCCGACACCAGACTGCGCCACCTCTTTCAACCACTGGTCTGGGCGCCGACCCGCCGGTTCGCGCATGTGGCTGCCGCCTTCGATCGCCGGGTTGCTGAGTCTGGGTTCCTGGAAGCGGTGCGTACTGTGCTGCCGCGCTTCGTCAGCCGTCTGGAGGTCTCCGGCCACGGTCAGGTGCCGAATGAGGGGCCGCTGTTGGTGGTCGCGAACCACCCGGGAGGAGCCGACGCGTTGGCCGTGGCGGCCCACTTGCCGCGCAGCGATCTCAAAATCGTGGTCAGTGCGCTGCCCTTCATTCGCAATCTGCCCAACTCCGCCCGTCACCTGATCTATACCACGCTCGATCCGCATCAACGCATGGAAGTCGTCCGGTCGGCGATCAAGCACCTACGCCAGGGCGGCGCACTACTGATCTTTCCGCGGGGGGTGGTTGAACCAGACCCCGAAGTCCTTCCGGGCGCCAGCGAGTCGCTCAACGATTGGTCGCCCAGCCTGGGAATCATCGCCCGATCCGTGCCGCAGCTGGAGATCGTGACCGCCATCGTCAGCGGTGTGCTGACCCGCGGAAGCCTGCGCCACCCCCTGGCACGTTTACGCAGGGAACCGCGCGAGCGTCAGAAGCTGGCGGAGATCCTGCAGGTTATCCAGCAAATGCTCTTCCCCTGGCGGCAGCCGGTCCACGCCCGATTGAGCTTTGGTGCGCCGCTGACCGCAGTTGAGTGGGCCGGGTCCGATGCACGCACCATCACCCAGAAGGTGATCGATCAGGCGCGTCGGCTGCTCAACGACCATCTCGGTACGCGGACCTGACCCGGAAGTGATTTCTCGTTCCGTACCGCCAGTCGGCAAGTTGTCCAATCCGATCGACCAGTCACAACGCTCCGGCTATCGGGGACGCCCATGACGGCAGAAATGGGCCTGGTGCTTGGCATTTTGGCAATAGCCTTCCTGTTGCTGGTTACCGAACGGGTGCGGATGGATGTGGTGGCGCTCATGGTGCTCGGCGCACTGGCGCTCACCGGGCTGGTGAGTTCAAGCCAGGCGCTCTCGGGGTTCTCCAGCCCGGCGGTCGCCACCGTCTGGGCGGTGTTCATTCTAAGCGCCGGCCTCACCCGCACCGGTGTGGCAAACATCATCGGCCGCCAGGTGCTTCGGCTGGCCGGCACCGGTGAAGTGCGCTTGATCGTAGCGATCATGCTGACCGCCGGCCTGATGTCTGCTTTTCTGAACAATGTTGGCGTGGCGGCATTGCTGCTGCCGGTGGTGATGGACGTCGCCCGCCGCACCGGGCACGCCCCCTCCCGGCTGCTGATGCCGCTGGCCTATGGGGCATTGCTGGGGGGGATGACGACTCTGATCGGGACCCCTCCCAATATCCTGGTCAACGATGTCTTGGCCGACTTCGGACTGCCCGGGTTTCGGTTCTTCGACTTCACTCCGGTCGGGGCAGTTATGCTGGTGACCGGTACGCTGTTCATGGTCTTGATCGGACGCCACCTGCTCCCCGAGCGGGATATCACCAAAGAGTCGGCCCGCGCCGATCTGAGCCAGATCTTTGACTTCCAGGCTCGGATGTGTGTGGTTCGTATTCCGCCCGATTCGCAACTCTCCGGCCGCACCCTGGCCGACAGCCGGCTGGGCGCGGCGCTGGGTCTCAATGTGCTGGCGATCCTGCGTGGCTCAACCCGGCGCCTGGCCCCAGGACCGAGCGCCGTTCTGGAGGCCGGCGACGAGCTGATCGTGGAGGGCCGGCTGGATCGTCTGTACGAGTTGAGTTCGCGTGAAAGCCTGGAGATCGATCCGGATCCGGTTGAAATCGATCAGCTGACCTCCCCAGAGGTTGCTTTCGCCGAACTGCGCTTGGCATCCGACTCCCCATTGGTGGGCCAGACCCTGCTGCAGACCGCATTCCGTCACCAGTTCGGGGTCAGCATCCTGGCCATCCGACACAACGGGCAGCTCAGCCTGTCGGCATTGTCCGATCGGCCGCTGTCGTCGGAGGATAGGCTGCTGGTACAGGCCTCTCGAACCCAGCTGAAATTCCTGCGCGGTGTGCTCGACTTCCAGTCCGTGGAGGGGTTGTCGAACGAGGCCGTGCAGCACAGGTTTCAGCTGGATTGCTGCTTGCTGCGGCTGCGGATTCCCTCCGGTTCAAACCTGGCCGGGCTGAGCCTGGATCATAGCCACCTGGGGGACGGCTTCGGGCTGTCGGTGCTCGGCATCCGGCGTGACGGATCCACGATACTGGCGCCCGACCCGACTGTGACGCTGGTGGCCGGCGACCAGCTGCTGGTCGAGGGCCAACCGGACGAGATCGAAACGTTGCACGGATTGCGTCAGCTCGTGGTCGATCGAGAGGCGCCGGTGGATCTCACCGAGCTGGAATCGCCGCAAGTGGGGCTGGAGGGGGTGGTGCTCTCTCCCGGGTCAAGTCTGGATGGCAAGACCTTGCGCGGGCTGCACTTCCGCGAGAAGTACGGTCTGACCGTATTGGCGATTTGGCGAGGCGGGCGGCCTTACCGATCCAACCTGCGTGATATGCCGCTCCGGTTCGGAGACGCCCTGTTGCTGTATGGCTCGCGTGACCGTCTGAAGGTGCTGGGCAGCGAGCCAGACTTTCTGGTGCTGACCGAGTCTGCCCAGGAGGCCCCTCGACTGGAGCGTGCCCCGATCGCGGCGCTGATCATGCTCGGCGTGCTGGTCCCGGTCGTCCTCGGCGTGGTGCCGATCGCCATTGCGGCGATCGTCGGGGCCACGGTGATGGTGCTGACCGGCTGTCTGAAGATGGAAGAGGCCTATCGCAACATCGAGTGGCCGGTGGTGTTCCTGATTGCCGGCATGCTGCCGTTGGGAATCGCCATGCAGCAGACCGGGACCGCAGCCTACGTCGCTAGCAAGGTGGTGGAATTGATCGGTGGCGCCGGAACTGCAGCCGTGGTGGCCGGGCTATTCCTATTGACCGCTGCCACCACCCAGATCATGCCCACCGCGGCGGTGGTGGTCCTGATGGCGCCGATCGCCATCAGCACCGCCGGAGAGATTGGCGCCTCTCCCCAGTCGTTGACCATGGCGATTGCTCTGGCGGGCTCGGCTTGTTTCTTGGGGCCGGTGGCGCACCCGGCCAACAGCCTGGTGATGGGGCCCGGCGGATACCGGCTGACCGATTTCCTCAAGATTGGCCTACCTCTCACCCTGGTCGTGCTGGCGACGACGCTGGTAGTATTGCCCATCTTCTGGCCCTACTGAGCAAGCGAGGTCACGATGCGACGCACCTTTCCGATCGAATTGATCGCCATGCTGCTACTGGCCGGCTGTGGTGGTGCGACCGGCTCGCCCGCCCCCACGACTGCCCCGGCCGCTGCGCCGACTGCCGCGCCGACCGGCGCTCCATCCGCCACGCCGGAGCCGACGCCCATCGCGGTCGACCTCGAAACCTATCAGCTGCTGGAGAGCGTCGTGCCGCCGTTCGCCGATCCGGTGGACCTGGCAGTCCGCCTGGCAGGCGTGACCGGCGACATCCCGGCTACCCTCGAGCCGCCCTCCTCTCCGCTGTCGCCTGGCGCGCACGCCCAGTTCTGGATCACCAACTCCGCCGACGAAAACGTACAGGTGCCGGCCACGCTGGACTTCGTGACCGAGCACGCCTACTTCTGGGTGCAGGACGATGTCCAGTACGACCCGCAGGACCTGGAAGGTTTGGCGCAGACCTTCGATTCCCGCATCTACCCAACCACTCGCAACTTTTTCGGCAGTGAGTGGAATCCCGGTATCGATGGCGACCCGCATATCTACGTGCTGTTCGCCCGCCGGCTGGGGATCAACATCGCCGGTTACTTCTCCTCGGTTGATTCGCTGCCACCGCAAATCCGGCCCGATTCGAACGGGCACGAGATGTTCGTCTTCAATGCCGACAATGTCGAGTTGGCAGACCAATTCACCTACGGTGTATTGGCGCATGAGTTCCAACACATGATCCACTGGAATATCGATCGCGACGAGAGCTCCTGGATGAACGAGGGGATGTCCGAATTATCGGTGTACCTGAACCACCTGGGCACCGCCGGTTTTCACTCCTTGTACACCGACGATCCGGTGGTGTCGCTCAACGACTGGCCGAACGTCGACGACAATGGACCCAGTTACGGATCCGCCTCACTTTTCACGCTGTACTTCTACGATCGTTTCGGATCAGACCTGACCAGGGCGCTGGTCGCCAATCCTGCCAACGGCCTGCAGGGGATCGATGCGGCACTGTCCGATGCAGCGCTGTCCGATCCGCTGCGCGGTGATCAACTGACGACCGACGAACTGACGCTGGATTGGGCGGTCGCCAACTACCTCAATGATCGGTCGATCGCTGATGGGCGTTTCGGGTATCCGGATTTCCCCGACTTCCGGGCCGCCCGGCAAACCCAGACGCTGGTGGAGTGCGAGTCGGACGCCGAGCCACGTCAGGTCAACCAGTACGCGCCGAACTACATCCGCATGATCTGCGGCGGCCAGCGCACGCTGCGTTTTCAAGGCGCGGTCGAGACCCAACTGCTGCCGGCCTCGGCGTATTCGGGTGAGTATGCATTCTGGTCCAACAAGGGCGACACCGCCGATATGCGGCTGACCCAGCAATTCGACTTCACCGGAGTCGACGGGCCGATCGAATTGGTCTACCAGGCCTGGTACGACCTTGAACGAGACTGGGACTACGCCTACCTGCTGGCCTCGACCGATGGACAGAGTTGGGACTTCGTGCAGGTGCCGGACGGAACTGACCGCAATCCGACCGGCAACAGCTTTGGTTGGGGCTACACCGGAGCTACCCGCGGTTCACAGTGGGTCGAGCAGCGGGTCGATCTCTCCGACTACGCTGGCGGCACGGTCTGGCTGCGGTTCGAGTATGTGACCGACGCTTCGGTGAACGGCGAGGGAATGATGCTGGACGACCTCTCGATCCCGGCGATCGGTTACTTTAGCGACCTGGAGCATGGAGACGGTGGCTGGCAGGCCGAAGGCTGGGTGCGGGTCAAGAACGTTCTGCCTCAGACCTTCCAACTGGCCTGGATCGACTTCGGCGATCAGACCACCGTCGAGTACCTGACGGTCGGCGTCAACAACATCGTCGAGCACTCGATGGACCTGCCGGAGAGCGGCGGCGCCAGTGTCTTGGTGGTCTTCCCGACCACCCGGTTTACCCGTCAGCCTGCCAGCTACACGCTGACTTTCGAGCCCTAGCCACTCGCCGACCCGAACAAGTACGCGGCGGCGACCCGGATGCAAAGCGGTCGCCGCCTTTGATTTGGTCCGGCCTACGATGGCTATGCGCAGTCGAAAGGAACAGGTGCTGGCTCAGCCCTTCTGCGGGATAACCCACAGGCACCCTGCATTCACTCCGCCGGGGTTGGCTTTGAGCGTCTCGTCGGAGATTGAGTACGGGCCGAGCGAGATCACGTACCGGGCTGCATACGGTGCGGTGAAGAGCAGTGAATCCTTCTTATGGTTATCGAACGACGCCAGCAGGAACATCTGAGTATCACTAATCTGGGTCTCGCCGTAGGGAAACCCGGTCCGAATCTCGTACACCCAGTCTTGCTCTAGATCGACGTAGAACAGCAGCTTTCCGCCGGTAGTGATCAACCGCAGCGGGTAGCAGATGTCCCCCACAATGGCTGGCGGGGCCTGGAAGCTGCGGTACAGGAACACCAGGCTGTCTCGCGGCCGGCCGGTGCCAGGAGGCGGGTCTTGAATGATGACCGTCCCGGTGTCGTGATCCAGATCGAAGACGTCACGATAGACGAAGTTCAATCCGGCCCGCAGGATCTCGTTGCGAGCGTCCCGGTAGTGCATGCCCATCACCTCCGGCACCAGCACGTATCCTGGCGGGAGCGGCGTGCTGGTCGGGCTGGGAGTCGGCGTTTCAGTCGGCGCTACCGTCGGCTCCGGGGTCTCTGTCGGTAGTGGGGTCGGGGTCGGAGTCGGTAACGAGGTGCTGGTTGGGATGGGACTCGGCGGCAGGCTGGCAGGCGGCTCGGTCAGGGACTCCTGGCCCGAAGGTTCCGGGCCGCAGCCGGCGATCAGCAACATGCTGAGCGCGATCGCAGCTATCTTGAACTGGTTAGACGGCATCCGTGATCCAGCTCCGCTCAACCCTCACTTGCCCGGCCCTCTTCCACGTAGGTCTGGCGCAGCTTGATCGGCTCCGAAGGCCGCTCTCGCAACCGGAGATTCAACAACTCGACCATCACCGAGAAGGCCATGGCGAAGTAGATGTAACCTTTGGGAATGTGGAAGTCCAGGCCCTCGGCCACCAGCGAGACGCCGATCAGCAGCAGGAAGCTCAATGCCAGGATCTTCAGCGTCGGGCGCTCATTGACGAACTCGCTGATCGACCTGGAGGCGGCCAGCATGATCAGGACCGCCACGACCACCGCCGCCACCATGATCGCCAGTTCTTCGGCCATTCCGATTGCGGTGAACACCGAGTCGAGGGAGAACACGACGTCCAACAGCATGATCTGAATCACCACCCCGGTGATCGTCGCTCGAGTTGGCGTCCCTCGATGACCGGTCTCTCCCTCCAGTTTGTCGTGGATCTCATAGGTGCTCTTGGCAAGCAGGAACAGGCCGCCAACGATCAGGATGATCGAGCGTCCCGAGAAGTCTTGACCCAGAAGGCTGAACAGCGGTTGGGTGAGCCTGCTCAGCCAGGCCAGGGAAAACAACAGCGCAATGCGGGTCAACATCGCCAGCAGCAGTCCGATCTGCCGGGCCCGGCCCTGCTCGCTCTTCGGCAGCTTGCCGGCCAGGATCGAAATGAAGATGATGTTGTCGATGCCGAGTACG
>CAZGCX010000058.1:0-12507 GCA_964524585.1 uncultured Anaerolineaceae bacterium | reverse complement strand
CGCATGCTGGGTGCGATCAGGCGAAATTCTGAACCCGAATGGCTGCGCACCAGACTCCCCCACGGGACTCCAATGAGATCCCGATGGTGCAGCACGCCGCGATGGGTCTGGAGCTGGCCGTTGGACTCAAGCTGGATCATGAACCGCTTGCGGCCGTTGCCAATCAGCATCGCCAGGTCTCCCTCACGGCTGAGTTTCATGGGTGAGCGATGCCCCGCATCCGTATCTGCCTACCGTTGACCGATCAAACGAACGACGCGAGAGTTTCTCAGGTGGGCGTCCTCCCGGCGCGGCTGCAGCCCGGCTGCTCTGAAATGCTCTTCCCAGGCGAGCGGCAAATCGCCGGATTGACCGGTCACTCGGAATAGCCACGACGCCATCCGCTCGGGCAATGAACGGCCCTCGATCTCTGCCAGCGGGAGCACAATCAATCGACCGCCATCGATCAGGGTTCGCCGGGCCTCACTGGTTGTGGCGGGATCGGCAATGTATTCGGTTGGGAAGGTGCTGATCACTGTGCCAAATATGCCTCCCTGAAAGGGGAGCGCCTGGGCCCGGGCTCGCACCAACTGGACCGGGTGGCCGCGCCGACGCAGTCGTCGGCGGGCGATGCGGCCCATCTGGGGTGAAGCGTCGACTCCGTACGCCTGTCGGCCGAGAGCAGCCGCTCGAGCAAGTAGGTGGCCGGTCCCGTGGCCCAGCTCAAGCACCGGATCTCGCTCCGCCAGGGGAAGGGCCGAGAATACCCAGTCGTTCCACTTTCCGACCGACACCAGCCAGGCGACTGCGTCGTATGACCAGGCCAGGCCGGTATAGAAGTGGGTGAAGAAGAATCGGAGGAATGCCCGCAGCAGCCTCACTGCAGCTGAGGTAAAAAGAGGGCCGCCAGGCCCAGGAACAAGGCAAACCCAATACTGTCGGTGAAGGCGGTCACGACCACCGAAGCCGCCAGCGCCGGATCCAGCCGCAGCGCGCGCAACGTGATGGGGACCGCGGCCCCCGCCAGCCCAGCAACCAGCATATTCCCCACGATCGCCGCTCCCAGCACCGCGCCGAGCACCAGATCGCCTTTCCAGAGCCACACCCCGGCGCCGACCACGACTCCCACCAACACACCTTGAAGCAGGCCGGTGACCGCTTCCTTCAGCACCGTTCTGGCTGCCTGGCTGGGCCCGAGCTCGCCCAGCGCGATGGCCCGCACGATCATCGCCAAACTCTGGGTCGCGGTATTGCCGCCCATGCCTGCCACTACCGATTGGAATACTGCCAGCAAGGCAACCTGGGCGATCACGGTTTCGAAGTTGGAGATCACCCACGAAGCGAACAGGGCAGTGAGCGCGTTCAAATACAACCAGGGCAATCGGCGCTGAACCGAGATCCGAATCGGGCTGTTGATTGACAGGTCTTGTCCGGGCAAGTTGGCCAGACGATAGATGTCCTCGGTGGCCTCGCTCTCAATCACATCCAGCAAGTCGTCGTGTGTGATGACGCCCCGCAGCACGCCCAGCTGATCGATCACTGGCAGGGTGGGCAGCTCGTAGCGGGACATCAGGCGGGCGACTTTTTCCTGGTCATCGTCAGTGCGTGCAAAGGTCACTTCCGGATCCATGAAGGTCTCGACTCGGGCATCCGGGCGAGCGATGACCAGATCCCGCAGGCCTACCACGCCCACCAGGCGGCCGGAGCGGTCCTCAACGTAGAGATAGTACGGCGTATCGCTATCCGGGTCCGAGTTACGCAGCGTGTCAATTGCCTCGGCGGCGGTGGTGTCCCGCCGCACGGCGACAAATGAGGTGGTCATCCGGCCGCCGGCGGTCTCGTCGCCGAACGGCAGCAGCGGAATGACGCCCTCGGCCGATTCCATCTCTGCCAGCGCCTCGGCCGCCCGCTCGGGGGTCAGGTCGCCCAGGATGTCAGCCGCCTCGTCCGGCTCCATCTCATCCAGCACGTCCGCCAGCTGGCCGGTTGGGAGGCGTTCGGCGGCGCTCACCGCTTCTTCGTCCTCCAGGTCCTCCAGCAGATCGGCCGCAGTTTGCAGATCGAGGCTGGGAAGCAAAGCGGCCTGATCGGCGTTGTCGAGATCGGAAAACGCGTCGGCGCGGTCGACCGGGTGCAGGTCGCCTAATGTGTCAATTGCGCTGCGGACGTCGCCGGCCTCAAGCGCGGCACGGATGCGCTCGAGGGCGAGCTCGATCTGTGAGGGATCCATGATTTGTGAACGCGCGGCTGTGGCTGAACCGCGCCTGGCGAATGCGCCGCCCGATGCTAATTGTAGATCAGGTCGGCCCTAACTTCGGCGGCGGCCGCCGCTCAAGAGGCTGAAGTAGTACAGCAGCTGAAGGATGGCGGCAGCCAACCCAGCGACGTAGGTGAAGGCAGCCGCGGTGAGCACCGCGTTCACACCCTGCTTCTCCTGATCGGTCCGGACCAGGCCAGCCTGCTGTAGCAGGCTCCTCGCCCGGGCGGAGGCGTTCAGCTCGACCGGCAGGGTTGCCAAGGAGAAGACCGCCCCCAACCCGAACAGTCCCAGGCCCAGCCAGGCCAGCTGCGTTCCGAAAACGCCGCGCATGAAGATGCCGATGATCAGCAGCCACACGCCGAGTCGCGAGCCGATGTTAACTGCCGGCACCAGGGCTGCCCGGAAACGCATCGGCAGGTAACCTTGACGGTCCTGCATTGCGTGCCCGATTTCGTGCGCAGCGATCGCCAGCGAGGCCACCGATCGGCCTTGTGCCACGGCCTGCGAGAGGCGGAGCTTGCGGTCGCGGGGGTCGTAGTGGTCGGTCAATTTGCCCGGGACTCCCTCCAGGCTCACGTCGCCAACCCCGCCGTACTGCAGCAATCGTTGGGAGGCTTCCGACCCGCTGAGGCCGGAACCGTTGTTCACCTCGCTCCACCTGCGGTAGGTGCTGTTCACCCACCACTGGGCCAGCAGAACCAGGATGAAGGCCGGGAGCATATAGAGCAGGTAACTGCCTGAAAAGAACATCGTCTACCCTCAGTTTTGGCTCTGGGCGTTGGCGCCCAGCAGCAATTCGAGTGCTTTGTCGAGCTGCGGATCCTGCAGATCCGAAAGGTCTTCCGGCGCGGCCACCTCCACGTCGGGGGCCAGCCCGGTCCCCTGAATCTGGCGGTCGTTCGGAGTATACCAACGGGCGATCGTCACCCGCACCGCGCCCTGCTCGTCGCTCAGCGGCACCCAGTTCTGAACCGAGCCCTTCCCGAACGAGGTCTCCCCGACCAGCCTCCCGCGTCCGTGGTCCTGAATGGCGCCGGCAACGATCTCGGAGGCGGAGGCCGAACCGCCATCGATCAGTACGATCATCGGCAGATCGGTAGCCAGGCCGCCCGGGTCGGCCCGGTACACGGTCTCATCGCCGTCCCCGAATCGCTCGATCAGCACCACCTCGCGGTCGCCGATGAATTGCGATGCCACCTCGACTGCGGTGTTCAGGAAGCCGCCTCCGTTGCCGCGCAGGTCCAGGATCAGGCCGGTCGGGTCCTGACGCATCAAGTCCCGCAGCTCACGTTCCAGATCGCCGGAGGTCTGGGCGCCAAAGGTATACAGCCGCAGGTAGGCCACGTCCCCATCCAGCATCTTGGCCTCGACGCTGGGGAGCGTGATCTTCTGGCGGACGATTTCGACCTCAAATGAATCCGCCTCCCCTTCGCGCCGGATCGTCAGGGTCACCGTGGTGCCTGCCGGGCCAAGCACTTCGCGAATCACCAGGTTGCCGTCCATGCCGCTCATGTCTTCGCCGTCGACCGCGATCACCTGATCGCCCGGCTGCAGTCCGGCCTGCTCGGCCGGTGAGCCGGGCATGGCCGACACAATGGTCAGGAATGGTCCATCGGTATCCACCCAGGCTCCGATCCCCTCGTACTCACCGTCGAGAGGCAGGTTGGCCTGCATATACTCGTCGGGATCCATGTAGGCGGTGTGCGGATCGCCGAGTGCGCCGACCATGCCGCTGATGGCGCCGCGCATCAACTGGACGTCGTCGATCGGTTGATCGATGAAGTCACGCTGCAAGATGTCCCAAGCCTCCCAAAAGGGGGCCAACAGAGTGTCTCGATCGACCGGAGCGGTGTTGCCCAGAGAATCTCCGCTGGAAGCGACCGACGGCTGCGACAGCTCCAACGGCGGCGAAGCGCTTTCGCTTGTCAGCCGTGGAACGATCAGGCCGACCGCCAGGCCGGATGAAAAGGCCAAGCTGGCCACCACCAGTACGCCGACGACCAGCACGCCGATTCTCCACGCTTTTGTTGACATCAACGGCCTCCAAGGAACTGGGCGAACGTATCACACGATCCTAAGAGCAGCATGAACGCTCTGCTCACGGACTGCAATGGGAGCCTGGGCTAGGGGAATCGCAGGCCATGCGCCTGCGACCAGTCGGCAATTAGCTGCGCATAGCCATCGGTGCCGGCAGTTTCAATGTAGCGGAGTGTAGCGGCGCCGTCCAGCGGGTAGGCGGGGTGGCATGAACTCGGCCAGGCACCACGCTTCGCCTCAACTACGGCACTGACCGCGTGACCCATGATCTCGGCCCGGTCCAGAGCTGGAAGGATTTGCTCGGCCGTCACGATCACCTGCTCGGCCATCAGGCAGAGCTCGCGATCGATCCCCCAATTGCCACCGATGTCCACGTTTCCCTGCTGATCGGCGCGCAGCGCATGAATTACGGCCAGGTCGCAGTGCAGCGCCGGGAATGCAGTCAGGGTCTCGCCGGTGTACGGATCGGTCAGCTGCTTGACGTCCGGGCGAAGGCTCAACATGTCTGTCCCTTGCCAGGCCATCGAAGGCATGAAACCCACTCCCGACAGCGCTGCGCGCAGCCCGAGCGCCAGGCTGGCCTCGCTCTCCTCCACGATTTCGATCGCGCCGCGGCCGGCCGCCTCGGTGAAGTTTGGTGCCAATCCGAAGGCTTCCAGGCCGAAGTAGCATGTGCGGACCCGGCGAATCAGGTTGGCTCCAACCAGGATGTCGCTCTCGATTCCGGCGGTGTAGTTGAGCAGCGTGATCGCCGGCGGGCTTGACAGGTGCTGGAGATGCGCGAGCAGGGCCAGCACAAATGCCATCGGCCGGCGATAGAGCGTAAATCCCCCGATTCCCAATACGAAATCATGTTGGGGCACCAGTTCCAATGCCTGTTGCATGCTGACTTGCTTATTCATCGGTCGAGACCGTTGGCGCGGTCGAGGATCGGATCGGGCCGTCGGCGCCGGAGCTGCGAGGGGTAGCCGATTGTGAGCCGCGCTGGGCGCCCGGTTCCGATTCGTGAAGTCGCGCGACCCGTTGGTGCAGCTCTTCGACCGCCTGGTTCTCGGATTTCCACGGGTCCCGCACGCTGCTCACGGCCCGTTCAATCGTCCGGATCTGTGCCCGGGCGTTGCCGCGAGCGAGCGCCATATACAGGCCGGCGTTTATGGCCGCCACCAGGCCGAGGGTCAGGCAAATCACCAGCGCTGGACTCAAATCTCCGGACATCGGACGGAGTATAGGTGTGGGCCGGTGCCGGGTCAATGGGCCTGACCTTATAATCGGCGCATGCCGATTCAGCTGCTGCCGGAGGAAGTCGCCAACGCCATCGCGGCGGGCGAAGTCATCGAACGACCGGTGTCGATCGTGAAGGAACTTGTGGAGAACGCGATTGACGCCGCAGCCAATTCGATCGAAATCCGGATGCGCGACGGGGGGAAGGCGTTGATCGAGGTAGCCGACGATGGGACCGGCATACCCGCCGATCAGATCGCCCTGGCAGTGGAACGCTATTCCACTTCCAAACTGAAGACCATCGACGATCTGCACGCTATCCGTTCGCTCGGATTCCGGGGAGAGGCGCTGGCCTCGATCGGGGCGGTCAGCCGACTGCAAATCACCAGCGCCGACGGCGAGCGGGCCCCGGGCGTGGCCCTGACGGTTGAAGGGAGACGGGTGGACGCTCCCGCTCCGGTCAGCGCACCGCCTGGGACCCGGGTGGTGGTGCGGGATCTGTTCTTCAATTTGCCGGCACGCCGACAGTTCTTAAAGACCGATACGACCGAGCGCAACTGGATCTCCCGGCTGGTGACCCGCTACGCGATGGCCTACCCGGGCATCCGTTTCAGGCTAGAGAGTGACGACAAGCTGCTGTTGCAAACTGCCGGCAGCGGCGACCGGCTGGAGGCAATTGCCCGAGTGCTCGGGCTCGAGATCGCCGAACAGTTGATCCCGGTGGTCGAGCCGGTGCGGGCCGGAGCGGGCTTGGAAGGCTTCATCAGCCCGCCGTCGCTGACCCGATCGAACCGGCGCGAGATTACGCTGTTTGTGAACGGCCGCTGGATCCAGGATCTCAGCCTGAGCTCGGCGGTTTTCCAGGCCTACCACGGATTGCTGATGGTGGGCCGCTACCCGATCGCGGTGCTGTTCCTGCAATTGCCCCCAGATCAGCTGGACGTGAACGTCCACCCGACAAAAGCCGAGATTCGATTCGCCGATCCGCGAGCGGTCTTCTCAACTGTGCAGCGGGCGCTGCGTGCCACGCTGCTCGGTCAAGCACCGGTCCAGCCGGCCGTAATGGGTCCGCGGCCGCTGGCGAGCTGGAGCGCGCCCGCCCCGGTCGTTGAGCGCAGTGTCGAGCCGATCGGCCAACCCAGCATGTTCGTGCCAGTGCTCCGGTCGATTGGACAGGTCGGCGCGACCTACCTGGTAGCAGAGGGGCCGGACGGGGTCTACCTGATCGATCAGCATGCGGCCCACGAACGGGTGTTGTTTGAACGGCTGATGGCGCAAGTAAGGGCCCAGGCGCCCGAATCGCAAGCCCTGCTGGAGGCTGTGACGGTAACGCTTGGCCCGCATTTGGCTCCGCTGCTCGAAGGTCAGCTGCCAACGCTGGCCGCGCTGGGGTTCCAGGTGGAGCCTTTCGGAGCAGACAGCTTTCGGATCCGGGCGGTCCCCGCCACACTATCCAGCATGGCGCCGGAGCGGGCGCTGCACACGGTGGTGGAGGACTTCGAGGAGGACGAGTCGCCGTTGGCGGCGCAGCAGGAAGCGCGCATCGCGGCCCGGGTCTGCAAAGCGGCCGCCATCAAGGCCGGCCAGGTGCTCTCATTGGCCGAGCAGCGTGGATTAGTTCGCGATTTGGAGCGCTGTCAGGTGCCGCGCAGCTGCCCACACGGCCGCCCAACCATGGTGCACCTGTCGGTGGCAGCGCTCGAGCGTCAATTTGGACGACGGGGGTGAGGTCTGGAGCGGCCTAGAGCGGCGGCTCGATCAGTGGCCGGGTAGTTGCTTCACTGGGGGAGTCGGTCGGGAGGTGGACCGCGAAACTGCTGCCGTGATCGGTGGCGCTCTCCACCGTAATCGAGGCATGGTGGCTCTCGGCGATCCGCTTGGCAATCGCAAGACCAAGCCCGGTGCCTTGTACATCATCTTCGCTATCAGATACTCGGTAGAAGCGTTCGAACAGGTGCTCCTGGTCCTCGGCCGAGATGCCACGGCCAGTGTCTCGCACTTCCATCACTACGTGTTCCTTTTCTTCCATACGCAGCGCGACGACCACCTTCCCTTTCGGCCGGTTGTACTTTATGGCGTTGGTCAGCAGGTTGAGCAGCAGCTGCTTGAGCAACTTGCGGTCACCATGCACCGGCATGACCGAGGAGTCGAGCTCGGTCTCTAGCTTGATGTCCTTGGATTGCGCCTGCGGTCGGACCAATTCGAGCGACTCTTCAATCAAGCCACCCAAGTGGATCGGCTCGCGCTGGAAGTGGGTGCGGCCAGATTCCAGCCGCGAGAGCTCGAGGAAGTCGGTGGAGATATCGTTGAGCCGACGTACTTCGTTTAGGATGGTGTCACTCAACCGCAGGTGCTGGGATTGAGGCAGGTCCGAGCGTTGCAGTAAATGGGCGGCGGCAGTCAGCGCCGCCAGCGGCGTGCGGAGCTCGTGCACAATCTCCGCAATCAGGTCGCTTTGCATGAAGAGCTGGCTGTTTTCGATCGCTATTGCGGCCTGGGCTGCCAGCGTTTGCAGGATCTGGACGTCTTCTTCGGTGAACGTACCATTCTGTTTGTTGACTGATTCGATGACTCCCAGGATCTTGTCCTTGGTCTTGAGCGGGACACCCAGAATGCTGCTGGTTTCAAACTGGGTGATGACGTCGATCTCGCGGTAGAAGCGAGGGTCGTTCAAGACGTCGCTGGCCACAATCGGCTCGCCGTGGGTAAACACCCACCCGGCGATGCTATTGTCGGCGGGAATGGTCCGTTGCCCGACACCGCTGACCAATCCACCGGTTGCAGCTTCAAAGTGCAGCGAGTGCGATTGTGTGTCATAGAGCATGAGCGAGGAGGCCTCGCTGTCAGTCAGATCGCGGGCAGCGACGACGATCCGCTGAAGCAGCGTGTCTAGATCGAAGGTAGCCGCCAGATCGGTCGTAAGGTCCAGTAGCTGCTGGTAGCGGCGCAGCAATTTGGGGTAGTTGCGGATGGCGGTGTTGGGGCCGGCTTGATTAGTGGGCATGCAGCACCTTGCTGGCTAGGACCGGTATCACTTCTGCGACATCGGCCCGAATCAATACGTCTGCTCTTTGGTCGAGATAGGTCGGCTGTAGATTCACGATTACCAGCCTAGCACCGGCATTCAGCGCGCTGAATGGCAGGTTGCTCACTGGACTGACTTCCAGTGACGATCCACCGACCAAGACGAAGTCGACATCCGAGAACAACTGGCGGGCTGCGGCAACTTGCTCGAATGGGAGTTGCTCGCCGAAAAGAATCACATCTGGTTTCAGATAGCCGCCGCACTGTTCGCAGCGCGGGGGATCGCCAGTTTCGACGAAGGCGTGCAGCAGACCCTCGGTCGATTGGTGATGGAAGCAGCCCATACAGGTGGCCTGGCGGATATGGCCATGGATCTCGGCCACCCGGACCGATCCGGCGCGCTGATGCAGGCCGTCGATGTTTTGGGTCACTATTCCGATCATCGCTCCAGCCAGTTCCAGCTCGGCCAGTGCCAGGTGGGCCGAATTTGGCTCAGCCGCCAGCAAGGTGGCGGCCAGTTCGTGAAACCACTTGTAGAACCGTCGCGGATGGAGCCGAAACGCCATCAAAGAGGCCACTTCCATCGGATCCACTCGGTTCCATAGCCCGGTGTCACTCGAGCGGAAGTCCGGAATGCCAGAAGGCGTCGAGATTCCGGCGCCGGTCAGGGCGACCGGCCGCCGGGCTCCGCCGAGCAGCTCGGCGGCGCGACTGGTCAGTTGTGTCAGATCTGGTGCGGTCAAGGAATTCAGGAGATCGCCAACCGGGAGGTGATGGTCTCTGTCATTTTGCGAATCTGGTCGCCGGTAAGCGTGTCGCGATGCATGATCACCAGTGGGTTTCCGCTCTGTGCCGCCTGTTGAGCCAGTTCCGGCGCAGGCGAGATGATTCCCGCCAGATCGATGCCCAAATCGGCCTCGACTTGCTTCCAGGGGATATTGAGACTGGTTCGTTCGCGGGTAATCAGCGCCAGGCTGGTCTTGTTTCGTGCCAGGCCGCTCGAAAACAGCTCGTCCAGAACCGCCCGGGCGATGACGTTCGAGGGGTAGACCGGTTCGACCACCACGATCACCCGGTCGCTCATTGTGAGCAGCGGTTTAGTGTAGGGCCGAATTCCGGCCCCCAGGTCGAGGATCAGGGTGTTGCAAAGCGAGGCCAGGTTGTTGACCACGGCCTCCATCTGCGTGACTGCCTCGTCCAGCTCAGCCTCTTGCGGTTGATAGGAAGCCAAGAGCAGCCGCACCCCGCTGGTATGGGTGACCACTTCCGCCTCCACCGATCGCAAGTGGATGTCCTTCAGTGACCGCGAGAGCAGCGCGGTCAATCCGGTCGGGGCGCTGATGTTCAGGTCCAATGCCATTGAGCCCTGGCCGGGATGCATTTCGGCCACAATCACGTCAAGGCCGTTTTGCTGCATCGCCACCCCAACATTCAGTGCCAGGGTGGTGGTGCCCAGGCCAGCACGGGTGCCGAAGAAGCTCACCACCTGCGCATGGACCGGAGCCTCCGGCGCGGGTGTTCCGGCAGAGCGCGAGAGCACCGCTTTGACATGCGCGGTCAGCTCAGCCGGGTGGGTGGGTTTGGTCAGGTAGTCGTCCACGCCCGATTCAAAGCCCTTGACCTTGTCGTCCACCATGGTCTTGGCGGTGAACATCACGATCGGGATGTGGGAAAGCGACGGGTCTGAGCGCAGCCGCTCGGTTACCTGGTACCCATCCATGTCCGGCATCATCACGTCAAGCAAAATCAGGTCGGGAACTTCCGAGGAGGCCTTGGATAAGCCAATGGTGCCGTTGCTGGCCACGGCGATCTGATAACCCTGCCGCTCCAGCATCAGACCGACAAGCTTTAATGTATCGATGTCATCGTCGATGATGAGTATTTTTTCGGCCATCTAGCCTGGAGTTTGCACAGTCAGGGCAGTCTAGCATAAAGGGGAGTGCCGAGCAAGGATGTGCAATTCCTACACCTTATGTCATGTAATCGACGGACTTTTCCGGTCGTTGGCGAATTTCGGTGAAATCGCAAGACTTGTATAATCTGCCCGCCGCAGGGAGGTCCGAATGGACGTGGCCACATGGGGATTCGGCACCCCGTTCTACTTGGGGTTGCCGGTGCGCGAGGCCGGTTATCTGCTGGTGGCAGTCTACATGCTGCTTGTGCTGCTGGCGCTGCGCCGTGCCCGGCTGAATTCCCTCTCAACCGCAAACCGCACCCAAATCGGGCTCATGCTATTGGCTTCGGGCCTGCTGGCCGGTCTATTCGTGGTCACGCTGCCGGTAGCTGGCGGCGCGCCACTGCCTGGTCAGCCGATCAATCTCGCCGGACCGAAGTTTGCGTTGTTTGGCGCGGTTCCGTGGACGCTGACAGCCGGTCTGCTGGGACCGGTGCCGGCGGTACTGGTCGCGCTGACTGGCGGTATGGTCCAGGGTGGCCTGAACACCCAGCAAATCCTGACTCCGCTGGCGGTGGCCGCGCAAGCCGCAGTGTTCAGCTGGCTGGTCCGGCGCCCATACGCCGAGTGGCCGGGACGCCTGGCCCGACATCCGCTGGCCAGCGCGCTGGCGGTAGGGGTGCTGTTTGGAGTGCTGCGGGCCGGGCAGGAGTTTGCCTACAGCGGAGCTGACTTCTACGCCGGGCTGGACTACACCATTCTGCGATTCGGCCCATCCATCACTGCCACCTTGATCGAGCTCGGCGTGGCGGGCTTCCTTGCCGAAGTCGCCCACGCCAGTTATCCCGAACAGTGGTATCGGCCAGCCAGCCTGTCGATCGGGCCGTACAACCGTTCGCTGACTGCCCGTTTGATCACGGTGGTGATTGCGCTTGGTCTGGTCGGGGGGGCCGGCCTGACCTATGGCAATTGGCTGCTGGCCCGCTCCTCGGCCCAAGACATTATTTCCGATCAGATGCGACAGACCGCCGAGCAAGCGGGTGAAGGTGTTCCGTTCTTCATCCAAAGTGGGCGGAGTGAGATCCGGACGCTGGCGGATGCGGTCGCGGCGCAGGACATTGAAGGAGGTCTACCGGCTGCCACCCAGACCGGCACCTACTTCTCGCGCCTGGCCGTTTTGGACTCGTCGGGAGGGGTGCAGGCCCAGTGGCCGGCCGCCGGTACGCCGATTCCGCTCGAGGTAATGGCGGCGGCCCGGATCGGCATCCCGCAGGAACTCGACGTGGCGCCCAGCGGGGAGGGCGAGGGGGTGCAGCTGGTGTTCGTTGTTCCCCTGGCGCACGGCGCTGGCAGTGTTGCCGGCTGGACCGATTTGTCCCGCAATCCGCTGCTGCAACCGGTGGTCAGCCGGTTGTTCGGCTACGAGAATGGGGAGGCCTTCATCGTCGACGAAGCGGGTCGAATTCTGGTTGATCGCGATCCCGACCGCTGGCTGCACACCGCACAAGCCAGCAATTTGCCCGACGCAGAGTTTGGCTACGTCAATTCGGCCGATGGTGGCCGGAGCTGGGTCTACTCGCATCCAGTTGAGGGGTTTGGCTGGCGGGTCATCGTCAGCACCCCGCAGCGGGTGATCGACCGGCTGGCGCTTTCGACCACCTTCAACCTGTTCGCCCTCCTGTTTGTGACTGGCGGGTTGCTGATCGCCGGCGTGCAGCTGCTCGGCCGGCGGCTGACCTTTCCGCTGCGACAAATGGCAGCAACCGCCGAAGCCATCGCCCGTGGCGACCTCGATCGGCAGGTGACTGCCGTTGGCGAGGATGAGATCGGCCGCCTGGCTGGCTCGTTTGAACGGATGCGAGGAAGTCTGAAGGCCCGGCTGGATGAACTCAACCTGCTGCTTTCCACCAGCCAGCGAATGGCAGAGAGCTTTGAGCTGACCGAGGCGCTGCCGGCAGTGCTCAGTAAGATCCGGGACATCAGCGGAGCCGAAGTGGTCCGCCTGGTGCTGGTCGGTGACAAGGGCCAGTTGGAGCATTATTCCATCGGAGAGGCCGGCGAGAATTGGAGCCGGCTGGATCCCAGCATCGTG
>CAZGCX010000057.1:0-12552 GCA_964524585.1 uncultured Anaerolineaceae bacterium | reverse complement strand
CCCTGAACGCACTCAACATCGAAGCCGTGTCACAGCCGGCATCTGACCTGCTGACCACCGTGCTCACTGCGGTACCGGCGATCTTCGCCGCCATCCTGCTGTTAGGTGTGGCCTACTTCGTGGCCCGGGGTGTCGGGAACTTCGTCACCGGCGTGCTGACCGGCGTGGGATTCAACAACGTATTGGGATGGATCGGACTCGGAGCCGAGACTGGGGGTCGCCAGACTCCCTCCCAGGTGGTTGGCTATCTGACCACCCTGGCGATCATGCTGTTCGCGGTGATCGAGGCCGCCGAACTGCTGGGATTCTCGATCTTGGCGGATCTAATCTCGCAGTTCTTGGTGGCCGCCGGCGGGCTGATTACCGGCGTGGTGATCTTCGGCCTTGGCCTGTACTTCGCCCGGGTGGCGGATCGGGTGATCCGCGGCACCGGTGGGTCGCAGGCGCACCTGCTGGCGCCCATCGCCAGGGTAGCCATCATCGTGTTCACCGGCGCTCTGGCGCTGCGCCAAACCGGTATTGCCGACGACATCGTGAATCTGGCTTTCGGCATCGTGCTGGGAACGCTGGCGGTTTCGGCCGCGCTGGCCTTTGGGCTGGGCGGACGAGAGATCGCGGCCAGGGAAATCGAGGGTTGGTTGAAGTCGATGCGTGGTTCGCGGCGCTAGCCTGAATCTGATCCGAGCGAAGAAAGAATCAAGCGGCCTGCCCGTCGAGGGCAGGCCGCTTCGCGTTGCATAGGGCGGTGCTTTGAAGTGCACCAGATCTGGCCGGGCCGAGAGATCAGGCCAGAATCGAGAGAGCCGAGGACGCCGACCCCGGCTCTCTTGTAAGGAGGAGAAGAAGAGATTCCACCCTTCCGAAGAATAGGATAGTGAAACCGGGTCCAGCGTGCTGGACGGACTCGCGACGCTATACCTACTTGAATCCTACGCTAGAGTCGGTTTTCACAACCTCGGCTCGAGGACGAAGGGACTGTAGCGTGTGTGCTGTGGGTGCGAAGGAGACGGGCTGAAACGGTTGACTCTGCCGGGTCAGCCTGTATCGCCAAGCACAGTGCAAGTGGCGCCGAATCCATCCACGATGAAACCGACCTCGATCCCATAGGGGCCGGGATTAGCGGTCTCGAACACTGCCATCAGTGGCTTGGTTTGGTCTGGCCCGATCTTGCGGTCGCCGCTCAAGCTGGTCGCCCAGGTCGGCGGGAACGCACTTCCTTCGTCCCAAATCACCTGACTTCCGAGGTCGAATTTGATCAGTTTGTCATTGGGCGGCGGCCAATCCATCCGGATCCACTGAAGCTCGATTCGGGTCAAATTGCCATTGTGCAGGCTGATGCCCACTACCGGCGGGCTGAAGATCCACCCCAGAATGTTGACCTGCTCACACGGATCGACCGGCGGCGGATCGGTCGGGATGATCGCTGCTGGCGTGGTCGGGAACTGCGTTGGCGTCTTGCTCGGAACCGAAGTGGCGCTGCTGGTGGGGGCTAGAGTGGCGGTCGCGGTGTTGGTCGGCGTCGGCGACGGCCCTGGGGTGGCAGTGGCGGTCGGGGTCGGGGTCTTGCTGGCCGTCGGCGTGTTGCTGGGAGTCGGAGACGGTCCCGGGCTGGGAGTCTGGGTGATGGTGGGCGTCTTGCTCGGCGTCGGTGACGGACCAGGCGTCGGTGAGAGGCTGGGAGTTGGCGAAGATCCGGGGTTGGGAGTGGTGCTCGCGGTTCCATCGCCAATCACAATTAGGCCCGGCGTACCGCTTGGCTCGCCAAATGGACCTCCATCGGCCGACATGGTGGCCATTACTGCGGTCTGGATCTGCTCCGGCGACTGCGTGCCGCCGCCGGCGGCCGCCAGTTCGGTCGATAACGCCGCGATGGTTCCCGCCAGTGCGGTCAGTTGCGGCTCACTCATCTCACCCGGCGACAACCCAGAGCCTTCGGCCGGATTGGTGGCGTCCTGCAGCATCCCATTGAAGCTCAGGTAGGCCACCGGGCAAGCCAACGCCAGCACCAGCAAGAGTGCCACTACTCCGGCCAGCCGTCGCAATCGGTTCCGTTCTTGAGGCACGTTAGGAACGATCGGCACTGGACCGACGACAGCTGACGGCTGAACCACACTCGATGGCGGCAGCTCAATGTGCGGCGCCGGGTTGGCGAACGGATCGCGGGCATGTGCCAGTGCGGCCTGGAATGCGGCGTTGAGCTCGGTCACCGAACCAAATCGCTGCTCAGGTGCCTTGGCGGTCGCCTTGAGAATCACGTGCTCGATGGCTTCCGGCACGTTGGGGCTCTTCTCGCGCGCCAACGGGACCGGCTCGTTGATGTGCTTCAGCATCACTGCCATCGGAGTCTCAGCTTCGAAGGGCAGATTGCCGGTGCATAACTGATACAGGACTACCCCCAACGAGTACTGGTCGGAGGCCGGGCCAACCTTCTCTCCCCGCGCCTGTTCAGGAGACATGTAGGCCGGGGTGCCCAGCAGGGCAGACCCAGTCAGGCTGACCGAGGCATCGTGAATGCGAGCCAGGCCGAAGTCGGCCAGCAGCGCGCTGCCGTTTTCGTCCATCAGGACGTTGGATGGTTTGACGTCCCGGTGGACCACACCGCGATCGTGGGCGAATTGCAGCGCCTGAGTGAGCTGGGTCAGCAGCCGGCCGCCTTCCCCTGGCGTGAGCGGACCCTCAATCAAGCGGTCTGCCAAACTGCCGACGTTCAACAGCGGCATCACCAGGTAGGCGTAGCCGGCGTCCTGGCCGAAGTCAACCACCGGCACAATGTTGGGATGGCTCAGCCGCATCACCACTTCGGCCTCGCGCTCGAACCGCTTGGTGAACTGCTGCTCCTGGGCCAGCACCGGGGAGAGCACCTTGATAGCCACTTCCTTGCCAGATACCGGGTCAAGCGCCTTGAAGACCGACGCCATGCCGCCCCGGCCGATCTGTTCGATCAGCTGGTATCTGCCGAGCTTGTCAAGATTGAGTCCAGCGGCTGCCATCTAGGTCCTATCCAGTGTCCGGCGGTACATGCTCAAACTGCACGCGGCCGACGAACGCGCGGTGGTTAGCGCGAAGTGCATCCCGGATCGATATGAAAGAATCGGGGGGCTCCGAACGCGGTTGGACCGGCGGCCGAAGGCCTGCGCCTAGCGGTGGAGCAGAAAGGTGGCGATCACCAGCCCGTTGTACACGGTGATCGAATGCGAAATCGCTTCCCATCCGCCGCCATCCAGAGCCGCGATCGAAGGCCCGAGATCCTCCTCGATCTGGGCCATCACCCGGCGCACCTCAGGCGCTTGATCGGTCATGGTTTCAAGCAGCCCGGGCATCTTTAATCGGCGGGTCAGGCAGAGTACCCGGTACTCTGAGTCGACCGCCATTACCGGCGGCGCCGAGAGGCTGGTTTCTGGTTGCATTTCCATCAGTGTAGCGGCCAATCTCAAAGGGCGACCTTACGCTATGCTTACATCATTCCGTGCCGCAAGCAGCGCAACCTCCGCAAGGATTGACCGTCCCCTTTGCTTGGGATACGATGCCCCCCCATGACCGATCAGAATGCAATTCAAACCGAGGCTTTGGGACGGGTCTACAAGATCCGCGAGCGCAAGAAGGACGCCCCCAAGGAGCTGGTGGCACTGAAGGACGTCAACCTTGAGGTGCGGCGTGGCGAGCTCTTCGGCTTGTTGGGACCCAACGGCGCCGGAAAGACCACCTTGATCAAGATCCTGACTACTTTGCTTGCCCCTTCAAGTGGTCGGGCACTGGTGGAGGGTTACGACGTCGCGGCTGAGCCGCACCGGGTCCGCCCACTGATCAACATGGTATCGGGCGGCGAGTCCTCCGGCTACGGATTGCTGACCGTACGGGAGAACTTGTGGATGTTCTCCCAGTTCTACGGCATGCCGTCCAAGGCCGCGAACCAGCGCATCCGGGAGCTGCTGGAGGTCGTCGGATTGGCCGACAAGATCAATGCCAAGAGCTCCGATCTGTCGACCGGAATGAAGCAGAAGATGGGTGTGGTGCGGGGCTTCATGACCGACCCCAAGGTGATCTTCCTGGACGAGCCGACCCTCGGGCTGGATGTCGGTGCGGCGCGCGACGTGCGTCATTTCGCTCGTAGCTGGATCGACGATCACCCGGAGCGGACGCTGTTGCTGACCACGCACTACATGGTGGAAGCCGATGAGCTTTGTGACCGGGTGGCGATCATCAATGAGGGACGGGTATTGGCCTGCGATCGACCCTCGGTATTGAAACGACAGTTGCGCCAGGATGCGATTTTCCGGCTGGAAGTCAGCCCGCTGGATGGCACCAAACCGGAGGAGTTTGCCAATATCGCCGGGGTCAAGCGCTTCGAGCACCAGGCGATGGACGGCGGCAGTACTCTGGAATTCATATTGGACAACGAGGACGTGTTGCCAGCGGTCGTCGGCAAGCTGGCTCAAAGCAACATCCATCTGCGCAATCTGGAGAAGCGCGAGCCCACCCTGGAAGATGTGTTCGTGACCCTGGTCGGCAGGAGCATGCAGGAAGTCGAAAGTGCAGACAGCACTTAGCATTTCTCCGACCCGGCTGTTTATCAAGACCGTGTTGGCGCGCGCTTACCCACGTATTGTGGCGCAGCATCGGCGCGAAGTCGGCTGGTTGTTTTTCGAGGTCTTCCTGCCGATGGTTGGGGTTTCGGCCTATGTGTTCGTATACCGCGCGATCCAGGCTCCAGAGGAATACGTCGGATTCGTGGTCATGGGCGGGGCGATGACTGCCTTCTGGATGAATGTGCTGTGGAGCATGTCCAGCCAGTTCTTCTGGGAGAAAGAGACCGGAAACCTGGCGCTGTATACCATAGCGCCCACCTCACTCATGGCGATCCTGATTGGCATGGCGCTGGGAGGGTTAACCGCCACCATTCTGCGAGCGCTGGCCATCATCCTGCTGGGGACGCTGTTCTTCAAGGTGCAGTTTGCCGTGGGGTCGTTTGCGCTGCTGTTCGGGACCTTCATCATCACCATGGTGGCCTTGTACGGCATGGGGATGATGACCTCGTCGTTGTTCCTGCTGCTCAACCGGGAGGCCTACCATCTCTCCAACCTGGCGCAGGAGCCGATCTATCTGATCTCCGGCTTCTACTTTCCGATCAGCAGCTTCAACTTCTGGCTGGCGCTTGGCGCATCGATCATTCCGCTGACGCTTGGACTGGATGCCATGCGGCAGCTGGTCTTCCCGGTGAGCGCCTCGCTGGGGTTCCTCTCGGTTCCGCTCGAGCTGGGCATCCTGTTTGCGCTGGCGGTGCTGTTCCTGATCGGAGGCCGCTGGTTGCTGGCCTACATGGAGCGATTGGCGATCCGCGACGGCCGGCTGACCGACAGAAACCGATGAGTCAAGCGACCGCAGCGGGCAGTTGGGTGCCGGGAGAGTCGCGGCCGCTGACCGAAGTGCTGCGTTCATTTCGGGTAGCTGCCTGGTTGGGATGGCAGATCGAGTCCAACTGGACCGATCCGTTTCTGTTTGTGGTGTACTCCGTCGTCAAACCGGTCGCCGGCGCCGCCATCCTGGTGGTGATGTACGGTGTCATCACCAATGGTCAGTTCGACACCCCCATCTTCTCCTACATCTTGCTGGGGAACGCCTTCTACATCTATGTCCGCCAGATCATGACCGGGATTTCGTGGGCGGTGATCGACGACCGTGAACACTACCGAACCATGAAGTACATGTACATTGCGCCGATTCGCATTCCCTACTACCTGATCGGCCGCGGCGCGGCTGCCTTCGTAGCCGGCAACATCTCGGTGGCGATTACCCTGCTGGCGGGTGTGCTGTTCCTGCATTTGCGCATTGACCTGGCCGCGGTTGACTGGCCACTGTTTCTGGGGTCGCTGGCGTTGGGGGTTGTGCTGCTGGCCATGCTCGGCCTGCTGCTGGCCGGGATCACCCTGCTGATGACTCAGAACGTCTACGTCATCGGCGACGCGGTGGCCGGTGCACTGTTTTTGTTCAGTGGAGCCATCTATCCGCTGGAGGTGCTGCCCGAGTGGCTGCGTCCAATCGGTTTCGCGGTGCCGATCTCCTACTGGCTAGAGCTGGTGCGCCGTTCGCTGCTCGGGTCCTTGGCGCAGTCGTTCCCCACTTTCGCGGCCTTCTCCAACGCTCAGCTGTTTGCCATCCTGGGTGGGCTGACCCTTTTCTTCGGACTGGTTTCGGTGCTCGTCTTTCGTTGGTGCGATTATCTGGCCCGCGAGCGTGGCATGATCGATCGGACCAGCAACTGGTAGGCTGGCACACAGCCACCCGCACTGTCTCTCTCCCCCGCTTGCGGGCGCAAACCCATGTCGCTTGATCCACTGCTCGCCGCCGTCCCAGTGCTGGGCATCCTGTTGCTGATGGTCGGACTGCGCTGGGGCGCAGCGCGGGCCGGTCCAGCCGGTTGGCTGCTGGCCGTCGCCGTGGCAGTGCTGCGTTTCGGAGCAGGGATCCGGCTGCTGGCCGTGGCGCAAGTCAAAGCCCTGCTGTTGAGCCTGGACGTCTTGCTGATCGTCTGGGCCGCCTTCCTGCTCTATCGGGTGGCGGATGAGGCCGGCGCGATCACGGTGATCAGCCAGTCGCTACCGACGCTGATCCGTGACCGCACGGTTCAGGCGCTGTTGATCGGCTGGCCGTTTGCGACCTTCCTGCAAGGGGTGGGCGGCTTCGGTGTGCCGACCGCCGTCACCGCTCCGCTGCTGGTGGGGCTGGGATTTGATCCGCTCACGGCAGTGGTGATCCCCAGCCTGGGTCACGCATGGTCAGTGAGCTTCGGGTCGCTCGGATCTTCCTTTCAGGCGCTGATGGCTGCCTCCGGATTGCCGGGCGACCAGCTTGCCTTCCCGGCCGCCGCCATGCTGGGATTGGTGGGTTTTGGTTGCGGAATTGCCGCTGGTCATGCAGCCGGCGGCTGGCTAGGCGTTCGCCGCTTGTTGGGTTTCATCCTGATTCTAGGTATCGCCATGGGGACGACGCAGCTGCTGTTGGCCACTGGCGGGCTCTGGAACCTGGCCGGTTTCATGGCTGGACTGGCCGGCCTGTTGATTGGGATTGCGTTGGCGCGGCCGCAGGGGCGGCCCCCGAAAGCGTTGCTGTTGGCGATGTCTGGCTACGCGGCACTGATTGTCATCACGCTTGCGGTTCAGCTCATCCCGGCGCTGCGCGGTTTCTTCGGCCAGGTCGAACTTCGCACCGAGTTCCCGGCGGTCAGTACCGCTCTGGGATTCACGACCGCCGCCGCTCCCGGACGGCTGATCCGGCCCTTTTCACACGCCGGTGCGCTGCTGGCATACGCCTCGCTCGTGGCTTACCTGATCTATCGCTCGGCCGGATACTACCGGCCGGGAGCCGCCAGGCGCATTCTGACTGGTACCGCACAACGCGTGATCCCCTCCAGCCTGGGCATCACCGCGCTGGTCGCGATGGCGGTGGTGATGGCGCATGCTGGAATGACCGAAAGCCTGGCGCGCGGCCTGGCGCAAGCCGCCGGGCGGGCCTATCCATTGATCGCACCCTGGATCGGCGCCCTGGGCGCCTTCATGACCGGTTCGAATACCAACTCCAATGTGGTCTTCACTCAGCTCCAGCTTCGCACCGGCCAACTGCTGGGTTACAGCGTGCCATTGTTGCTGGCAGCACAGACTGCCGGCGGGGCGATCGGCTCGGTGTTCGCACCGTCCAAACTAGTGGTCGGCGCCAGCACCGCAGGATTGGCCGGCAAAGAAGGGCCGATCCTGAGGAGCGTATTGAGCTACTGCGCAGTACTACTGGCGGGGGTCAGTCTGGTAATCTGGGGATTGACCCGATCGTGAACCACGCGCAGCGGCAGGCGGCGGCCCTTGGGATCATGGTGGTCAGCTCGGCCGGGCTGTACTGGGCGAGGGCTGAGTGGCTGGTGTGGGGGTTGATGGGATTGATCGGGATCGCGATGCTGTCGAGCATCGCGGGCGAGGGAGGCAGATGAAGTTTGACGGAACGGTTGGTATTGAGGCTGGCCGCCAGCAGGTCTGGGACTTCCTGACCGATGCTGAGGCGGTGAGCCAGTGCGCCCCGGGGTTGGAGTCGATGACGGTCATCGAGCCTGGGAAGCGATTCGAAGCAGTGGCCGGCATTGGATTCGGCACCGTGAAGGTCCGCTTCACGACCGACGTACAGTGGGTGGAGCTTGATCCACCCAACATGGCGAAGATGAAGGCCCACGGCAATGCGCCGGGCAGCGCGGTGGACGTTTTGGCGCACATGGAGCTGCAGGATGGCCCAGACGGATCGACGCAGATGAACTGGGCGGCAGATGTCACGATTTCCGGAACGATTACCAGCCTGGCATCGCGGCTGATGGGGAGCGTCACCAAGAAGGTGACCCAGAACTTCTTCGATTGCGTGAAGAAAAAGCTGGAAGGCTAGAACGCAGAGCTAGACGCCCAGCAAGTGGGTAATCACGGTCGTGCCGGCGCCGCCGACGCTCTGCATCATCCCGATCTTCGGATCGCGCAGCTGGTTCTTGCCCGCTCTGCCGGTAAGCTGAGATACTACTTCACAGGCCTGATAGATTGCGGTGGCGCCGATCGGATGCCCGCGGGCCTTGAGGCCCCCCATGGTCGTGATCGGGATCTTTCCTTTGAGCCCGATCTCGCCTTCCGTCGCCAAGCGCCAGCCCTGGCCGACCTCGGCGAATCCAGCCGCTTCCAAGAGCATACAGGCCATGATGCTGAAGGCATCGTGCAGCTCAAAAAAGTCCACTTGCCCACGGTTCACATTGGCCTGACGAAAAGCCTTCTGCGTGCTCGCTCGCGCTGCTTCCAGGAACAACGGATTTGCACGATCGCCAACCCGGAAGCGGTCAGTGGCGACGCTGGAGGCCAGGATCCGAACCGGGGACGGGCTGTGGGCCCGAGCCTCTTCGCCCGAAGAGAGCACCACCGCCGCCGCTCCGTCGCAGATGGGGGAGCAGTACAGCAGGCGCAGCGGATCCTGCACCATGCGGGACTTCAGCACCGTCCTGGGCCGGACCGTCAAGTCGCGGAACAGTGCATTGGGATTGTTGCGCGCGTTTCGATGGGCAACCACCGGGAAATTGACGAAGCCGTCCTCTGGCACCTTGTAGCGCCGGCTGTAGAGCCGCATCAAATCGGCATTCTTGCTGATCAGCGTGGCGCCGTCTTCAACCTCTTTGGTGTCCAAGGCCTTCGACAGAGCGGGTGAGGCCAGCCCCTGGCTCATCTTTTCCACTCCGACCACCACGGCCAAATCGGCCTCTCCGCTGCCGACCGCCAGATAAGCCATACGCAAGGCCGCCGAGCCGCTGGCCATCGCGGCCTGCACCTGGAGCGCTTCGATCCCGGCCAGCCCGGCCTCGTCGGCGATCAGCGCCGCAATATGCTTCTGTCCCTGGAGCTCGTCGGCCAGCATGTTGCTGGCAAATAGCGCATCGACCCGTTCAACCCCGGCCTCCTCCAACGCCAGGCGGACCGCCTCTGCTCCCAACTCTCGCAGACTTTTCTGGGTGGCCTTTTCGACCGGCAGTTGACCAGCGCCGACGATGGCGACCTCACGCATCGAAGGGAGCCCCGCTCGATGCGCACCCCGCGAGCATCGGTACCGGGATGTAAATGGGCCGCTCCATCTCAGACGACCTCCGCCTGCCTTAGCCCGGCAATCGCGCCAGGGTCATACCCCAATTCGGCCAGGACCTCGTCGGTGTGCTGGCCGAGAGTCGGCGGCGCACGCCGGATCGTTGCCGGCGAAGTGGGGATCTTGAGCGGCGGGCCGACCAGGTTGATCGTGCCGTCCAGCGGGTGATCCACTTGCTGCAGCATTTCTCGTGCAAGGACCTGGGGATCGTTGAACACAGCTTCCATGCCGTTGATCGGCCCGGCCGGCAAGCCAATCCGATCGCAGAGCGCGATCCACTCCGCCACCGGGCGTTGGGAGAAAAGCTCGTCTAGCAACTCGACCAGCTTGTCCCGGTTCCGGTTGCGGTCCGGATTGGTGGCGAACCGTTCGTCAGTAATCCACTGCGTCTGATCGACCTCCCGGCAAAACTTCTGCCACTGGAAGTCATTTCCGGCGGCAAAGGCGAAATGGCCGTCTTGGGCTTTGAATGCCTGGTAGGGGACGATGTTCGGGTGAGCGTTGCCGAAACGTTTGGTCGGTTGACCCGAGATCAGGTAGTTGCTGGCGACGTACGACATCAGCGCCACCTGACAGTCCAGCAGCGAGATATCTACCTGCTGGCCGGCCCCGGTCCGTTCGCGTGCGAAAAGCGCCGCCAGCAGCGCATTGCAGGCAAAGATGCCGCTGGCCAGATCGGCGATCGCCACGCCGACCCGGGTCGGTTCGCCGTCCGCCGGCCCGGTGACGCTCATCAAGCCACCCATGGCCTGCACGATGAAGTCGTAACCCGGCCGGTCGCGATAAGGGCCGGTAGTGCCATAGCCGGTGATGGTGCAGTAGATCAAGCCAGGACGCAGCGCTTGCAGCTGGCCGTATCCGAGGCCCCAACCCTCCAGCGTGCCGGCCTTGAAGTTTTCGATCAGCACATCGGAATCGGCGATCAGTTGTTTCAGGATCTCCAGCCCGCGCTCGGATTTCAGGTTCAGGGTCAGGCTGCGCTTGTTGCGGTTGGCGGCCAGGAAATAGGCCGATTCGCCGCTGGCGGTGAAGGGTGGACCCCACTGGCGAGTGTCGTCGCCTCGTCCCGGAAGCTCGACCTTGATTACGTCTGCGCCCAGATCGCCCAGTAGCATAGTGCAGTACGGTCCGGCCAGCACCCGCGTGAGGTCGACCACCCGCACGCCGTCCAGTAGCGGTTGATCCGTCATCTGGCGCCTTTATACCGTTTCATGGGGGACCGCGCCGAATTATACCCAGCCGCACAACCGAGCCTGCGGCATTGGTGTAATACAATTCACATTCAACGCGGAACTCATGAAACCGGCCCCGTTCGACTATCTCTCTCCCACATCACTGGAAGAAGCCCAACAGCTGGTCGCCGAGTATGGCGATCAGGCCAAGTTGTTGGCCGGGGGACAGAGCCTCATCCCGGCCATGAACTTCCGTGTGGTCCAGCCAGCGGTGCTGATCGACCTGAACCGGGTCGAGGTCCGCTCGACGGCCGGCGCCGCGCCGTTCGACGTGAACCGGGTAGAGGAGCTGCGATTCATCGACGACGATGGCCAGGGTGCGCTGCGGATCGGTGCCATGACCACCCAGCGCGAAATCGAGCGCAGCTCGGTTGTGCGTGAGAAGACTCCGCTGCTCCACGAATGCATGCCGTTCATTGCCCATCCGCAGATCCGGAACCGTGGCACGCTGGGCGGCAGCCTGGTGCATGCCGACCCCGCGGCCGAACTCCCGGTGGTGGCGATCGCCGGCCAGGTATGCTTGAAGGCGCTTGGTGACGACGGAGAACGGTGGATCCAGGCCCCCAGCTTCTTCGAGGGCATGTTCATGACCGCCATGCGTCCGGATGAAATCCTGGTCGAAGTCGAATTCCCCTATCGGCGTCCAGGCACCGGATGGTGCTTCATGGAGGCCTCGCGGCGACGAGGCGACTACGCCATGATGGGTGTGGCGGTCGAGCTGAAGCTGGCGGACGACGGCAGTTGTGAGACCGCCACTCTGGTGTATCTGAATGCGGGTGATGGACCGGTGAAGGCCGCGCAGGCGGAGCAGATTCTGCAGGGTGAGCGACCCAGCCCGGAAGTCTTCGCCGCGGCCGCCACCGAGGCCGCCGAACACGAGATCGATCCGCTGGGGAATGTTCACGCCACCGTACCCTATCAGCGGCATTTGGCCCGAGTACTGACCACCCGAGCGCTCGAACAAGCCCTGGCGCGGGCAACCAACGGCGCCGGGGGATCCGGGTGAATGCACCGTGTGGAAGTCACACCAGCACGGCGTCGACCGGGCGGGAGCGGCGCCGATGAGCGAGCATTCGGTCCAGCTCACGGTCAATGGCCATCAATATCAGCGGAGCGTCGAGGCGCGCATGCTGTTGACTGACTTTCTGCGACACGAGCTTGGCCTGACCGGCACCCATGTCGGTTGCGAACACGGTGTATGTGGCGCCTGCACCGTGATGCTGGACGGCCGACCGGTGCGCTCGTGCCTGACATTCGCCGTGCAGGCCGACGGCCATGAGGTCTCGACGGTTGAGGGTCTGGCGACCAGCCGCGACGAGCTGCATCCGCTGCAGCAGGCTTTCTGGGAGGCGCACGGACTGCAATGTGGTTTCTGCACACCTGGCTTCCTGATGACCTTGGTGCCGTTTCTGAATGAAGTCCCACGCCCAACCGAACAGCAAATCCGGGAAGCGATCTCTGGCAACCTGTGCCGCTGCACCGGATACCAGAATATTGTGGCAGCGGTGAAGTTGGCCTCCGAGCGCCTCCGCCAGGACTAGCCGCGCCAACCGCCGAAGCGCAGCGACGCAACGACCACTGCGAAAGGACAGACATGCCCCGAGTCGTGCATTTCGAGTTCGGCACCGAGCAACCGGAACGGGCAGTGGCGTTCTATCGGGCGGTCTTTGGTTGGGAA
>CAZGCX010000056.1:9121-12621 GCA_964524585.1 uncultured Anaerolineaceae bacterium | reverse complement strand
CACCTTCAGGTTTGCTCAGGTCAATTCTGGACAGCATTCGATCGATCTCCTCCAGCGAATCGACCTGAGCGGCAAGCTGCAGGTCGTCTCCAGCGGTGATCTGCTGCACGAACGAACGCGACAGGGCGCTGCGGTCGCGGTCTAGCACCGCGATCGGGACCTGTCGGATGTCCACCGTCAGCGCATAGGCCATCAAGATCAGCATCGCGGTGGGGGTGATCAGCACCAGGATCAGCGTCCCCCGATCGCGCAGGATGTGCCAGATCTCCTTGCGGGCGATGGCCAGCAGCCGGCGTGGCGACATCTCAGTCGCCGCCTCGCCAGCGGCAGCTGGACGGCCGCGTCCAGGTCTGCGAGTGGCTAGCGGGCCGCATCTCGGTCCTCGTCCTGCATCAGCGCCAGAAAGGCCTGCTCCATGCGGATCGGCGCACTGCGCAATCGATGGAGTTGGATCTTGGCCCGTCGTAGTGCGCCTTTGATCTGCGGTGAGCGCTTGCGGGCCGAGTCGACCAGCAAGTTGAGTGACTCGCCGTACTGCTGCACCTGCAGCACACCCGGGAGGTTCTCAATTTCATGGCGGGCAGCTCGCCAATCATCGGTCCGGAGTTCCAACAGTTGGCCGGCCACCCGGCCACGGATCGCAGCCGGCGTATCGACCGCCATCAGACGGCCGTGGTTTAGCAGCGCCACCCGCGAGCAGCGGTCGGCTTCGTCCATATAGGGAGTGCTCACCACGATGGTGGTCCCGGACAGGTGCAGCTCGTTGAGGATGTCCCAGAACTCGCGGCGGGAAATTGGATCCACGCCGGTGGTCGGCTCGTCGAGCAGCAGGATCTTCGGCTGGTGAATCAACGTTGCCGCCAGCACCAGCTTCTTCTTCATGCCGCCGGAGAGGTGCTGACCGCGACGGTCGCGGAATTCGGTCAATCCGGCGAATTCCAGCAAGCGCGCAGTGCGCTGCCGGAGTTGTTGCGGGTCGAGCTGGTAGAGTTCGGCGAAGAAGCGCAGGTTCTCGGCCACGGTCAGGTCGCCGTACAGGCTGAACTCCTGGGCCATGTAGCCGATGTGGGGCTTGATCGATTCGGTTTGCTTCCGGAGATCATAGCCGGCGACGGTACCTTGCCCATCGGTGGGATCCAGCAATCCAGCCAGCAACCGCAGGGTGGTGGTTTTGCCGGCTCCGTCCGGCCCGATCAGGCCAAAGAGCTCGCCCGGCATCACCTCCAGGTCCAACGATTGCACCGCCGGTACCTGCTTGAAAGCCCGGCTGAGCCCATGGGTCTCGATGATCGGGCTGGGAGCTGAGGTGGCAGCGGACTGGCGGGGCGGCATCGGGCAGAGTTGGCTGGAGATCGACCCTTAGCTGCCAGCCCGGCGCAGCAGCCACAGCACAAGCAGTGCTGCCAGGGCTGGTTCAGTGGCCAGCGCCGCGTATTTCAACGTGTCACTAAATCCCATAGCGGGAACAACATACCAATCGATCAGTCCGATCACCACCGCGGTGAGGATGGCCGCCAAAAAGTCGGTGCGGACGCCGCGCGGGCGAACCCCCTTCCAGATCGGACCAGCGACCGCTCCAATCACCGCTCCAACTGCCAGCATGGCCACAATCACAATCAGAACGTCCATCGCGTTCCTCCATATGGGCCGCGGGCCGAGATGCACGCGGCCGATTCGGTCGACCAGTTCACCTGCGGATCCATCCCTCCAGCAGCGCCACCATCGGCCGATCGCCCTGCGAACGCAGATCGATCCAATCCGGGGCGACGAACCACATCAACGCCAGGCCTTCGACCAGCGCGATTGCCAGCATGGCCGCCTGATCCGGGTCGAGCGGGCCGAACTCCTCCGCCTCGACTCCCTGGCGGATGATCACCGACAACAGTTGCTGATAGCGCTGGTAGTAGCTGCCGATCGCCTGGCGCACCGCCTTGCGGCGGGCGGCGAGCGCAACGAACTCGTAGCCGATGGGGAGCAGATGCTGCATCTGAGAAATGTCGTCCATCACCGCTTGCATGAAGCTGGTGAGTTTCTGGCTGGCGGGGATCGGCTCGCTGATCAGTGATTCGGCTCGATCGAATTCGCGGCCGAAGACCCGATCGAGCAGCGCCAGGATGATGGCGTCCTTGCTCTTGTAATACCAATACAACGCCCCCTTGGAGAGCCCGGCCTCCTGCACGATGTCGTCCATGCGGGCCTTAGCGAAGCCGCGCTTGCCGAACACCGTCTCGGCGGCGTCCAGGATCTGTTGGCGGCGTTCCTCGCTGACGTCTGGCTTGGGGCTCATGGCTGCGCGGCCGGATGGCGTCCGCTCGATCCTCGTTTGCCCTTCGTGTACATAACAGACTGACTGGTCAGTCTGTTATCAGTGTAGATCAGCTCGTGGTGCGAGTCAAGCCCTGGGGTGCGGGACAGCGCCGATGACCCGAATGCTATAATCCGGCGGTGGTCGACCCGACCTCCCCGGTGGAACACGGCGAGCCGGCCGAGCTGCCTGCCGTCCCACCGGCCCCCAACTCCCAATCAACACCATCGGCTGACATGTCCGAAATCGAGCCTATTGACGATCGGCGCTACATCCGGATCCGACGCAGCCACTTCTACGCGGCCCTGATGCCCATCGCCTTCGCGGCCGGGCTGGCCTATGGCTACTTCCTGTGGGGCGGAGATCGAACGGAGCTGGTCGGCGCACAAGGCTCGTATTCGGCCGAAGTGAATCGGGTCCAGGTCGATCCGGACGATGATCCCAGCCTCGGCCCGGCCGATGCTCCGGTCACCATTATTGAGTTTAGCGATTTCAGCTGCCCGTATTGCCGGGCCTGGAACCAACAGGTGTTTCACCAACTGCTGGATCACTATGCAGACCAGATCCGCTTCGTGTACCGTGACTTTCCGATTGTCGGCGGCGGATCGGTTGGGCAGCAGGCCGCCCAGGCGGCCAACTGCGCTGCTGAACAGGACCGCTATTGGGACTACCACGACGCGCTGTTTTCCGGCACATACCCGCTCGATCCGCGCGGCTACCTGGCGGCCGCCGAATCGCTCGGGATGGATGCCCCGACACTGGGCGATTGCCTCGACAGCGGGCGCTACGCCGACGAATCACAGGCCGACTTGCGCTACGCCGCCGGGGTGGGGGTGAGCGGAACGCCGACATTCTTCATCAATGGGATTCCGCTGGTTGGCGCACAGCCGCTTTCGCGATTCATCGAGATCATCGATGCGGAGTTGGGGCGCTAGCGACTGCACCGCATCCTTACACATCGTTCATTTCGCCTTAATTCCCCTGTGCTATCAATGAGGCCGAATCTCGACTTCGGGAGGTGTCTGTGAGCGAAAAGCGGTTCTCTGGCTGGGCGGTATTGGTGATCGGGTTGCTGGCACTGGGCGTCGCATTGGCGGCGGCCGCTGGAGGGCTATTCCTCGGTTTCCAATGGGGCCGCTCATCCGGGCGGATCGTGAGCTACGGGCGAATGATGCCTCACGGGCAAATGATGCCT
>CAZGCX010000056.1:0-9021 GCA_964524585.1 uncultured Anaerolineaceae bacterium | reverse complement strand
AATGATGCCTCACGGGCAAATGATGCCTCACGGGCAAATGATGCCTTACGGGCAAATGATGCCTTACGGGCAAATGGTGCCGCCGGACGATATGATGCCCTATGCTCCGCCGGTCGCCCCGTTTCAGCAGCAGAGCCCTCGCAATCGCACCGCCGCGCAGCAAGCCTATCTGGGCGTGGTCTACCAGTCAGTGACCCCCGATCTGGCCGATCAGCACGACCTGGGGGTCGATCACGGCGCCTGGGTCACGGAGGTTGTGGAGGGTAGCCCGGCAGCCGAGGCCGGCCTGCAAGTCGGAGACATCATCCTGGCGGTCGATGCTCAGCCGGTAACTGTGGACCGCTCGCTATCGGCGCTCATCCTGCGCGCTGCGCCGGGTGACCAGGTGGAGCTGCAACTGCGCCGCGGACCGCGCACGTTGACGATCACGGTAGAGCTCGGCACCCGTGCCCTGGATGGTGGTGAGTTCCCCTTCCAGGACCAGCCCTAGCATCCGAACCACGCTGAGCCTCGACTCAGCCAGCTGCCTGGCGTAGACTTGGCCGGAACGACGCTGGCCAAGCCCGTCTGACTCTTTCCATCGAGCCGTCGATCGCTTCCAATCCGGATCACTAGACTGGATTCCGCGCACAAGCCGACTCCCCTCGCCTACCTGGCCCTGGCAACCGGAGTGCTCAGCCTGGGCTTCTCGGCCATCTTTGTACGCTGGGCGGAGGCACCCGGCATCACCAGCACCTTCTATCGAATGGCAATTGCCAGCCTGCTTGTGGGGCTGCCGTTCCTGCTGCGAGTCGGCCGTCCGCCGTGGAGTGCGGTACGCATCGCCGTGCTGGGCGGGCTGCTGTTTGGCGCCGATCTGGCAGCCTGGGCCACTGGCGTCACCTTGAGCAACGCGCTGGATCCGACCTTGTTGGCCAACACCGCTCCAATCTGGGTGGGACTGGGCGCGATGGTCTTCTTTCGCCAGCCACTGCAGCTCGGCTTCTGGATCGGCGTGGCGCTGGCCCTGGTCGGGGCTGGATTGGTGTTGGGCTTCTCACCAAGCGGATCAAGCCCTGGTCTGCTGCTGGGGCTGCTGGCGGGCGTGTTCTATGCCGGCTACTTCTTGGTCACACAACGCGGACGCCATCAACTCGATGCCTTGAGTTATTTCTGGTTGTACACCGCGAGCTCGGCCGGGTTCTTGTGGCTGCTGGCACTGGCCACCCGCACGCCGTTGACCGGGTATCCGCGACAGACTTACCTGGCGTTCTTGCTGATGGGGATCGTCACCCAGACGATCGGTTACTTTTCAGTCAGCTACGCGCTGGGGGTGCTGCCGGCATCGGTCGTCTCGCCCACCCTACTGGGACAACCGGTGATCACCGCGCTGCTGGCCGGACCGCTTCTGGGGGAGCGGCCGGGTGGGCAGCAGTTGATCGGGGCAGCGGCAGTGCTCTTAGGGGTGCTGATCGTGCACCGCACCCGGACCTCCTAAGCGCCACACAACCGGCCTTGGCTAGCTGGTGCCGTAGGCGGGTATCGCCGCCCCATGCACGGCCCGTGCCTGTTCGGACGCCAGGAATAGAATGACCTCGGTGACCGCCTGGCTGGAGACCCATCGGGAGGTGTCCGCATCAGGCTGCTGCTCGCGATTCTCCGGCGTGTCCAGCGTTCCCGGGAGCACGCAGTTGACATTAATGCCGTGGTGCTTCACTTCCTCCGAGAGGCTTTCGGTCAGCCGGATTACCGCGCTTTTTGCGGCGGAATAGGCAGCCGCATTGGCCCTGCCTTTCAGCCCTGGCCGGGCGGCCACATTGATGATCGCCCCGCGCCCCGCCTGCAGCATGTGCGGCGCTGCCGCCTTGCAGGCCAGGAAGGTCGAGCGCACATTGAGCTCGAACATGAAATTCCAATCGTCCAGGCTGGTTTCGTGCACTGGCATACCGGCCCGATACCCTCCCAGGGCGTTGACCAGGACATCGATCCTGCCAAACTTGTCGATCAGCTGCGCAAACGCCGCCTCCACTGACTCAGGGATCGTCATGTCGACCGTGCCCAGCAGCAGGTGCCGTGGGTCGTCCGCCAGATGGCCGCAAACTTCCTGCAGGCGCCCAGGCCGGCGGTCCAGCAGCCCGAGCTGCGCCCCCCGCTGTTCCAGAGTGTGTGCCACGGTGCGGCCCAGATTGCCGGCCGCGCCCGAGATCACCACCACCTGGTCCGTGAATTCAGGCATGATCTGATCCCTCCCGATTGGCGCTCACGACCCGCAGATGGAGACCGGTCAGTACCAGCGCCAATAGCCCCAGGCTGACCAGTTGCGCGCTGCGCAACGAGCCGAGCACGATCAGCGAGTCTCCACGGAATGCCTCCAAGAAGAGTCGGCTGAGGGCGCTCATTCCGACCCACAGCAGGAACAGCCCGCCGCTGGCCGGCAGGCGGCCGCGCAGCTCCAGTACTGCAAACAGTATGAGCCCACCGAACAATAGCTCGTAAATCTGCGACGGATGCCGCGCTTCGCCCCACAGCTCTACCGCCCACGGAACATCGCTGGGCATCCCGAACGCGTCGCCGCTGGCCAGGTGGGCGAAGCCGACTGCGATTGCGAGTGCAGCCAGGCCAGGCGTCAGCGCATCAAGCGTTGACCACAAGGGCAGCCCCCGGCGGCGGCCGTAGGTGGCGGCAGCCAGTACGCCGGTCACCGCTCCCCCCGGCACCGACAGGGTGGTTGGGTTCAACGAGAGCAGCCCGAGCGGCGCGTCCAGGTATACGTCGAGGTAGCGTAACGCGTAGGCAAGCCGGGCGCCCAACACCCCAGCCACCAGGCCGATCAAGAGCATGTTGGAGACTACGGCTGCGTTCAAGCGGAGCCGGCGCGATTCGCGCTCCGCCTGCGTAACCACCGCCCACACCCCAGCTAGCAGGAACAATCCGGGCACCTGAATGGCCAGCGGCCCGATATTCACGATCGGCATCATCACGGCATCCGATCGAGCAGCTCGGCGACCGCTGAGCGGATGGTGGCCTCGCTCATCGGCCCGCCGATTACAACCCGGGTGATCACCCCGTCGGGATCAATGAAGAAGGTGGAGGGAAGCGCGCGCAGCAGGTACCGGCGCGAGGTCGATCCGTCGCGGTCGAGAGCAACCGGAAAGGTCAGCCCATGGTTTTCGACAAAGGCCGCCGCGTCCGCTTCACGGTCTTGGAAGGTAGTATTCACTGCCAGGACCACCAATCCACGGCCGCCATCCTGCTGGTAGGCGGCCTGCAGCGCCGGCATTTCCGCCTGGCACGGTGGACACCAAGAGGCCCACAAATTGAGTACCACCGCCTTGCCCCGCAGGTCGGAGAAAGTGATTGGTTCCCCGTCGAGCTGGTCGAGCGTGAAATCCGGGGCGAGGAAGCCCTGGCGCGGGCTGGGGATCAGCCCCCCGGTGGTGGCTGCGGCTGGCACCCGGGAGGCGATGGTCCAAGCCGACCCCGCCAGTAGCAGCAGCGCAGAGAACACGGTCCAGCGAAGCCGGTTTCGTATCACAGCGGTTAGGCGCGACATGGCCGACCGATCTTACCCGGCACCCTCAGTCGGTTGCCCAAGCTGCTGCAGAAAAGCCAGCAGGATCGCATTGAAACGTTCGGCCGCGTCCAGCGGCGTGGCGTGGCCAGAGCCCTCCACGATTTGCAGCCGCGCTCCAGGGATCGCTGCTGCCAGTGCACGCTTGGCCTCCAGCAGCACCGTGCGGTCCCGATCCCCCGCCACCACCAGCGTCGGCGCAGCGATCTGGGACACCTGATCGCGCAGGTCGAAGCGCACGATGGCGGCCACCGACTTCAAGTAGTTCAATCGCGAGTTTCCCGCGATTCGCTGGCGGGTGAGCTCCCGCAGTTGCGATTGATGTGCACCAGGAAATAGGCCACGCGCCACCCAGGCCCCCAGCCAGTCCATCCGCCCGCCAAGCAACAGCGCCAGCCGGACGATCGAGCTGGGCACCCGCTGCCACCCGCCCGAGAGCGTCGCCGAGGCGTTGACGATGGTCAGCGATCGCACCAGCTCCGGCCGCTCAAGCGCCAGCACCAACGCCACACCGCCCCCGAGCGACAGGCCAACCAGGTGTGCCGGGCCTTCACCGAGCTCCGCCAACAAGCCGGCCACGTCGTTTGCCATGTCGTGCAGCGTCGACCAACCGGCAGGCATCGGCGAGTCGCCGTGGCCGCGCTGATCGACCGCCAGGCACCGATATTGTCCACGCAAGGCCTCGACCTGCAGCACCCAGTCCGCTCCGCTCGATCCGAGGCCGTGCAGCAGCAGCACCAGCGGCCCGCGGTCGCCGTCTATCCGGTAGCTCAACTGGACTGCATCGGTCTTTGCCAAATCGTGGTCTCCACGTGTCATGCATTAGGCGGCGAGAACCCGTGCGCCGCGCTTCCGTGATCGGGCCCCCGGTCTGTCCCCAAGCGGCTCCGGCCGAGCGAGTATACAACTGAGGGCGGTATACTTTGATTCGACCACTCACCCCACGTTCAACCACCCACTCAGGAGAGGTATCCCATGTCTGGCAATCACGATGGCGCGTTTCGACTGACCTACGCCACGATGTTTGACCCACCCGAGGAGCTGCACCAACGGTACGAGCAGGCGCTGGACACGGTGCGCGCCGGGTTGGGAAAGCAACACGCTATGCTGATCAACGGCGAAGACGTGACGTCCGGCGAACAGTTTGACGATCGCTCCCCGATCAACCAGGAATGGCTACTGGGGAGCTTCCAGAAGGGGACCGCATCCGACGCTGATCAGGCACTGCAGGCGGCTGCCGCTGCGGCTCCGGCCTGGGCGGCGACTCCTTGGGAGCGGCGCGCCGAGTTGATGCGGGCTGCAGCGAACGCCATCGACGAGCGGGTGTACGAGATCGCCGCGGTGTTGTCGCTGGAGGTGGGAAAGAACCGCATGGAGGCGCTGGCCGACGTCGCAGAGTCAGCCGACCTGATTCGCTATGCCTGTGACCAGTTGGAGAGGAACCAGGGATTTGTCGTACCCATGGGGAAGGACCCGCTGGTCGGATACGAGGCCAGCAACACTTCAGTGCTGCGCCCTTACGGGGTTTGGCTGGTCATCAGCCCCTTCAATTTCCCGGCCGCATTGACTGGCGGCCCGGCGGGTGCTGCGCTGGTGGCAGGCAATGCCATCGTGATGAAGCCGGCCACCGACACCCCCTGGACGGTACGCCTGATCGCGGAGTGTTTTCGGCAAGCCGGCCTCCCCAAGGGGGTCTTCAACTACGTCACCGGGCCGGGCGGAACGTTAGGTGAGGCGCTGATCGGAAGTCCGCTGGTGGACGGAATCACTTTCACCGGATCGTTTGACGTCGGAATGCACATCTACCGTTCATTCGCCAACGGCAGCCACCCGCGGCCGATCGTGTTGGAGATGGGTGGCAAGAACCCATCGCTGATTTCACGCCATGCCGATCTGGAGCGAGCAGTCTCGGGGGTCATGCGCTCCGCCTTCGGACTGCAGGGCCAAAAGTGTTCGGCGAACTCTCGCATCTACGTTGAGCAACCGGTCTACCAGCAGTTCGTCGACAAGCTGGTCGATGCGACCCGTAATCTCAAACTCGGCGATCCGACGGATCGCTCGGTGTTCCTGGGCCCGGTGATCAACCGCGGCGCCTATCAGGATTTCAAGAACTACAGCGAAGAGCTGTCCCAATCGGGCGAGATCCTGACCGGCGGCCATGCGCTGACTGAGGGTGAGTTGAGCAAGGGCTTTTTCTGCGAGCCCACCGTTGTGGCCGACGTGCCGACCGACCACCGGCTTTGGACACACGAGATGTTTCTGCCGATTACCATGGTGCACCAGGTAGACAGTCTGGAACAGGCGATGCAGCTGGCCAACGAGAGCAGCTACGGCCTGACCGCCGGTTTCTACGGTAGCGAGCTGGAGGCCGAGTGGTTCTTCCAGGAGATCGAGGCCGGTGTGACCTATGCCAATCGGCCGCAAGGCTCAACCACCGGCGCCTGGCCAGGATTCCAACCATTCGGCGGATGGAAAGCTTCTGGATCCTCTGGGAAGAATGCCGGCGGTCACTACTACCTGCAGCTGTACATGCACGAGCAGATCCACACTCTGATCAAATGAGGGATGGGCAGCGAGGTGTGCACAACTCGGCGGGAATCCCGCATTCTCTCGCTGGGCTGCACAGGCACGCGCAGATCCACGCCCTGATCACGTAATCGGTGGTCTTCCGCATTGGCTCAGCTTTCATCCTGATCGGAGTGATCGCGCTGACGGTCTATTTGCTCGGGTTCAGCATCGGTCAATCCGAATCGGGGCTGCTGCTGACCGGGCTGGTGCTCAGTTTGGCCGGCCTGATCATCCACCGTAGTAGCGCTGCCCGGTCCAAACGTCGATCAACTCGCTTTCAGTCGGTCCGTCGACTGATGGGCGGCGAGCAGGAGGAAGAGCGGCCGTAGGCCAGGCAGACCCGAAAGACCTCCCCGCCCGCGGTTGCCTGGCAAGCATCTTCCTGTCGCCGCACGAGAACCGGCTGCGCGCCGGGTGGCGGTTGACGATTCACGGAACCTTCCTTGCCAGCTTGATTCTGGTCGCCTCGCTGGCACTGGCCGTCCCGATCTGGTTGCTGGGGCTTACCGACCTGGATCGGCTCACCGACCTGCTGCTTCCGTTGACGGCGCTGACCATGCTGCCGGCGGTTACGCTAGCCACCTGGGCCGCCCGACGCATGCTCGACCGCCGCACGTTCAGCTCGCTCGGCGTCGGGATCGGCCCGCGCACCTGGTCTGATCTGGCGATCGGCGTACTCGTTCCGGCTCCGTTGTTCGGGCTGGCCTACCTGCTGTTCTCCGCTCTTGGATGGCTCGAGTTCCAGGGCTGGAGCTGGGCCGACGGCAACCTCGCCGGCGCCGTGCTGGGCCTGGTTGTCATGGGCGTCGTTTTTGCGGCGGTTGGCTTCTACGAGGAACTGCTGTTTCGCGGTTACTACCTGCAGAACCTGATCGACGGGACCAACCTGCCGGCGGCCCTGGCGCTCTCTTCGATCGCCTTCGGGCTGGCCCACCTGGGCAATTTCGGCGCCTCCTGGGCCTCCACCCTCGGCATCTTGCTGGCCGGACTATTCTTATCTTTCGCCTGGATTCGGACCGGATCGCTTTGGCTGTCGATCGGGATCCACCTGGGCTGGAATTTCTTCCAGGGCCCGATCTTTGGCTTTGCGGTGAGCGGCACTTCCGCCCCAGCCCTGATCGAGCACACGGTGAACGGTCCAGATCTGGTCACCGGAGGCGCCTTTGGCCCGGAGGCCGGACTGATTGTGATCCCGATGCTGGCCCTCGGCACCGGGCTGATCTTGCTGTACACCCGCGGCCGCACTTCGACTGCAGCCGACCAGCCCAACTAGCCCCGCTCGCAGCTCGAACCGCCTCCTGCACCCAGCATTGAACCCGGGTGCCCGCCTGCGGTCTCGGGCCTGCCCACGCCAGTCACGCCCTAATTGCCTATTGGCGCGGTCTCCTAAGCTGCCTAGAATCGATCGCCCAGAGGACCACTACCGATGAAGTGCGAGCCGCCCCCCAGGGGAGCACGCCCAACCCACGCAGTCTGCCAAATATGAAGCGCGGCGGCCGGTTTTCACACTGGTCTCAGTTATTTCTCATTAGCAGCCTGAGCCTCTTCTTAGAGCTGGCAGTCGTGCGATGGGTCTCGGGAGAGGTTCGGTTGCTCGCCTATTTCAAGAACATCCCGCTGCTTGCCGCGTTCCTGGGCTTGGCCATCGGGTTCGCAGTCGTGGGCAAACATCGCAGCTATCGCCCCGCACTTGCCCCCCTGTTGGCAGTGACCGTATTGCTGGTGTTGGTCATCGGCAGGGTCAGCTCACCGCTGAATATCGTGTATCCGGGCGTCAGCGACGAATTCTTGTGGTCCGCTGCACCGGTATCCGATTGGATTGCCCTGATTACCTTTCATGGCGTACTGCTAGTCAGCGTCCTGCTGATCGTGCTGCTCTTCATCCCCGTAGGGCAGGCAGTAGGGGATGAGATGGCAAAGCACTCGCCGCTTCCCGCCTACCTGGTCAATATCCTCGCCAGTTTGATCGGAGTCTGGGCGTTCTCGCTGATCTCATTCCTGAGCACCCCCCCGGTGATCTGGTTTGGTATCGCTGTACTCGGGATCGGTCTGTACTTCGCCCAAGACCGACAGCTTTCGCGCAGCACGCTGTTCAGCTTCGTCGTCGTGCTGCTCGGGCTACTGTTCACCAAGGGTGGCACGGTTTGGTCGCCGTATCACCGGCTAGACATTTCCGAATTGAAGATCGACCGCGCTAGCGATGGAGAACCGGTCAAGGTCGGGTACGTCCTGGACGTCCAACAGGTCTTTTATCAGCACGCCATCGATCTCTCTGAAGAGTTTGTCAGCTCGATGCGAGATGAGATCCCGGACCTGGTCGGGGCCGCGTACTCCTACGATCTCCCCTACAAGCTCGCACATTCGAAGCAACGTGTGCTGATCGTCGGCGCCGGCATGGGCAACGATGCGGCGGCTGCCCTGCGTGCCGGGGCAAGTAGCGTTGAAGCAGTCGAGATTGACCCATCGATCATCGATTTCGGCCGCCGGCTGCATCCGGAGCATCCCTACGCCGACCCACGGGTGACGGTATTTGAGGACGACGCTCGCTCCTTCTTCAAGGGGGACTCGGGGCTGTACGACGTCGTTGCCTTCGGCTTGCTCGATTCTCATACGCTGCTGTCCGGTCTCTCAAGCGTACGGCTCGACTCCTTCGTCTACACGGTCGAGAGCTTCGAACAAGTGAAAGATCACCTCGGCGAAGGAGGGATCGTCGCACTGACTTTCGCTCAGAGCGCCCCCTGGATTGAGCAGAGACTCGGCTCAACCCTGGGTACAGTCTTTGGCGCCGATCGAGTGTACGAATACGTTGGCGAGATCGGCAACACCTTCGTGGTAAGCGATCGATCGCCTGAGCAGCTCGCCGAATTCGGGCTAACCGCTTGGCGACCTGACCCGGATCAGAG